>NZ_JAKJSN010000058.1:0-33680 GCF_050337005.1 Photobacterium japonica
ATGGCGCATAATACCAAGCATATATACCACTTGAGCATGGTATTTTTTCGTTGTTCCTTTTTACTTCATCCCATTTTATTTTTTTATGCATATTATCTATTGATAAATAAAAATTAAATTTTGATTTTATATTGTTATTGGCATTAAAGCAATTAAATATAACTATTTACATAAGGATTATGTTGATTTGTCAATTTTAAATTGAAATTATAGTAGTGATGGCTTTTGTTTAACTTTAATGGTAGTTACGTCACCCCGTTGATTGTTTGTAGAATCGGATATCACTCAGGGTGAGATCGCGAACATTTTCTGACAAATCACAGCAGATTTTACCCGCTGATCGAGTTGTGATCTTATACTCCCTTTTTCAGGAATATAACCATGAGCAGCCCCTATCTGGAGAAGGTTTTACTGGCAGGCTTCAATGCAGTGGGTAAAAAGTGAACATTCATGCTCTCACCCTGGGATATCACTCTTTCGAGATGCATTTATGGCTACCATTCAAGTTAATTGCCGATTCTGCAATCAAATAGTTCCTGTTCGTAAACTGAACTGTTACCATGAATGGTAAAGACTTGAGCCCAGTATCTAATCTGCCTCGAAGAAACGGAATGCTGCTTAGCTAAATGACGAGATGGCACACCCATTGAGCACCTTTTGGTGATGGCAAACTTGTATTCGTGATTGTATTTGGACATAAAAAGACCCCCGATAATTGGTTGTCCAACTATTGGGGGTCAGTTCACTTTCAGGAGGCTGTTACTTTATTTATAACAAGTAATACAAGCACCGCCACCTTCTTCAAGGTCATACATGGCGTCCATGTCTAATGTATCGATCAGCATCGATTCATCAACCATGGCATGCATACCGAGACGGCGTTTTTGCTCGCGTTTCTTTTTCTTCTCGAAACGCTCGATCACTTTCTGGTGATTGGCCTTTATCTGTTCGATACGCGCAGGATTTTCTAATGACTCTAACGGTTCGTTAGGGCCCATCCAGAAGAAGGTTTCACCATTGGCGCTGGTTTCGGCGCGTTTTTCATACGACTTAGCTTCTTCAAACGCTTCAGGGTGACGCTCCATAAGGCGTACCCATTCGATTTTTCGTTGGAAAAAGCAGAATGTACAACCTGAACGAGAACGCCACTCATAGTAGGCCGGCAAACCAAGACCGGCACTATCAAGAATATCTAATACACCTTGCTTTTTGATGCCATCTTCTGCGAAAGGCATTTTGATGGATAGATATTTTTGATTCTCATTAGGGCGGTAACCGTCACGCCAAGGCTCATCGGCACGAATACCGACATATGAAACCACTTCATAGCCATCATCAAGAAACGGTTTGATCCATTTCTCAAACGGTTCGAGCTTCATACGAATGGTGCACCAACGCTGCTGCCCCGCAGGCAAAAAATTATTGTGCTGTTTTAGCCAATAATCAAACCCTTTTTTATCATTGATATGCAAAATGGGCTTGCCAAGCACGATTTCGAGCTGCTCAAGGTATTCATACACCTCAGGCAGTTCTTTATCTGTATCAGTAAAAAAATACTCGATATCCAACTCGGGATAGTTACGCGCCATGTAGATAGCAAGGGCGGCACTGTCTTTGCCGCCGGATAAGCCAAGTACATGTTTTACTTTTTGATTTCCACTCATGAGTAATACCTGTTTATTTAACCCTGAGCTTCTAATGACTCTTTGAGCATCTGTTGTAAGAGATGAATTTTTTCAAACTCATCCAAATTGGCTAACTGTGCAGCAATTGCGTGACGTGTAGGCGTCAGTTTTTGATCGTCAGCAAGCCGGATTTCTCTCTTGTACGATTGTAATTGGCCATCATCGTCCTCTAACACGAGAGAAACTAATTTCGTTTTTGGCCCTGTCGATTTGTCAGCCGCATCTGATGACTGCGATTTTACAACACTTAGGAAGTCTTGCGCAAAATCACTGATCTTATTTGCTGCCGTAAGGAGTAAACCTTCATTCCAGTTTTGTTTGCCTCGGCCGATGACTATCTGGATCATGCTTTCAAGCCATTGTGTTAGCCCCGTTTCGCTTTTTCCCAGTTCGCGCGCGAAAGCTTTTAGTCGAATATCACCGGATTTTTGCTCTACAGTGCTACACATTTGAATCAAGTCATCACCACTCTCAGGGAAGATCGTTTTGACTTTACTCTTAATGTCATTGAGCATTGATTCGTGTTTTTCGCGTAAAATTTTGAAACAGTCAGCAAGAGAGTCAATACGTTCGACGAAAGAGAGTGTCTCTTTAGGATCGATAAGTGCAATCAGATCTTTCATGAGCAATGCATGAGGATCGTTAGCTTGTAAGAAAAGATCACGAACGGACAATACAAGCTTGTTCTTGATGGTGTCGTTTTCAACAAAGCTATGTGCGTTCTTCACCCATTGCGGCAAGTTATGTATTGTCGTCACAAGTGGCGTCGCAACGGCTAATATGTTGTTTGCGACTTCTCTGTTTGTCTCTGTGGCCGCGAAGACAGAAAGATGCTGTAACCACTCTTTTTCTTCTTTCGCGAGTACGATGTACTTAACGGCTAGCTCATTCGGTGATTTAATCAGTTTGTGTACATAGTCGGTGTCTGGTTCGGCAATGAAGGCATAATCCCCAGACATATCTTGCTCATAGTATGCGATGTCTTGGCCTAGCGACTTTAGGAAAGCCAACAAGAAGATAGGGATTACACCTTGAGTTAAACCGTAAGGCGCTTGAGACCACAGGTTGACAATCTCCAATAAGGAAACTTTTTCTCCTGATTTTTGTTGAATCAACGTAAGCGCGTCAGCAAAAACAGCATCTAGCTCTCGCCCTAGCTCATCTCTGAACCAATGTTTACCATTATCTCCAGCAGAAGAATGGATTAGTGTGTTTTTTAAGCAGCTTATGTACATCGACATTTCAGGTGGGAAACCGGTAATGCCAAGGTTTTCTTCACCTTCACTATTAAGCATGGCGACGAGCAACTTTTTCAGTGCGGAGACTGCTGTTCCTGATAATTTATTACGGTTGACGAGTTCGTTTTTAATTTCAGGTGTTTGAGAAAATAAACGGTCAGCTGCAAATGTCGTGATTTGGCTTAAGGATTCCGTACCATACTTGAGGCCATTGTAGTACCAATCCGCCTTTTCAAACGCGTCATGAATGGCGTATGTTAATGCTTGTTCAGAACTCTTTCGGCGGCTTTCATACTCTTTCTGAGCGACTTTATCGTGTTGCAGAATATGGCCGATGTCTTTATCCGCTTTAATCAGCTCAATGGCATAACACTCTTTCGCTAATGCTTGAATATCTTGGGCATTTTTTGCGGAAGCTAAGATGAGTTGTGAGTGATGCTCACTTAATTCATTTAAGATTACGTCAGGTTCATCGCTGAGTAATAGGGCGAAACGTGCAAAGGCATTATCTCCGATCGGTGATAGAAGTTTGTTATCATCGATGTGTGAAATGATCTTCTTTTCCGCCCAACGTAGGGTGCCTGATGTGTGATAATGCCCTTTTGCAATCACTTGCTCACTGAAGTTGATATAACCGATGGCTTCATCTGAATTATGCAATTGCTCAATTTTATCCTCAATGAGCGTTGGAATATCCAGGTCAGAGCCTTCAAATACGACCCATGAAGAAAGATGCTTACGGTAGATAATGCATGATTTATCTTTTAGTAATGCAAGGTATTCATTGAGCTCATTGGTATCAGAAATTTGAGTCGCAGCAAGTAGAATCGCCTCAGATGCGGTCAAGTTTGCAGGGCGGCCGAATAGCGTTAATAGTGCAATAGACTTAAGTAGATCAATCGCTTGTGACGGTAGATCTTTCTGATTTGCAATACGGATCGACTCTGTCGCAGCTGCCCAAGCATGACCATCCGGCGAGCTTAAAATGATGTGCTCGAGGTTAGCTTCTAAGTAATCCCATAAATTAACCAAGTCATACCGCGCATTATGATCAACCGTCCCTTTAAGGAACAGTTGAAAACTATGCTGTTCGTGAGAGTTCAGGAAGCTAAAGGTACTACGCTCATTTTGGCTAAAGCGACGTTTAGATAGCGGGCCAAGAAGGAGTGCCGTCAGTGGGTGTAATGGCGCACATTGCTGCAAGCGTTGACGAAGCTGTTCTTTACGTTCTTGGCTGTCATTCAGCGCAGTAAGCACTTGTGTTACATGCTTATCTTCTTCTGTATTGGTTTTTCGTGAAACGATCGATTGACCAATAAGTGCAACAGTTTCATCGGTTGATACGTTGTACAAGATGTCATTGTATCGACCTTGGATTTTACCCCATTCCTCTTGCAGTTTGGTGCCTCGGTCTTTGGCGTATTCAGCAAACGCTTGGTGTAGTAGGCCAAGGAAAATCACAGGCGTGTCGATACGGCCAAGCACCTCTGCGATGTCTTGGAATAAGTGCAATTCACCTTTGTTCTTGTTGATGAACTCAAGGCTCTTACCCATTTCATCAGCGAGGATTAATACGCCATCAATACAGGTTTTCGCTTCAGCAAACAGTGATTCCCATACGTCGATGAGTTGTGCGTCAGTCGAAATAGCATGGTCTTTGTATTTATCAAAAATACCTTGTGTATTAGGATGCTCGTTTAGCGCATCAAGCGTTGCTTGCCAGAATGTTTCAATCGGGCCACTAACACCCCCCACTGAACGGATCTGAAGCCAGCCTTTTTTATACTTAATACTTTGTTCTAAGAGTTCTGTCGATTCAGCATTGATGACATCGAGTGCGGCTGCACGCATATCAGAGGATGCGTGTAACAAACCTGTTAGTAACAAGGCAATGGTTGATTTACCAGAACCATAGGGACCCGTTAAGGTGTAAGCGCGCTGACCTGTTTGAGCATATTGTCTGAACAGTGTTTCAAGGGCTGTTTGCGCGGTACCATGGTAAACAAGGCCAGGAAAAAATTCGGCGCTAAGATCGCTGTCGATACGCGTAGAGCGCTGATGACGCGTCGCTATAGAATAGTGTTGAATCAGAGTCACGGATTATTCTCCCTGGTAGTAACGGTGTAGATATTTACCAGGATTTTCTGTATGTAAATCTTGGAAGTGATGCTGAACTTGGCGCAACCCCTGGGTATCTGTCCAAGCCAGCTTGCCTTTGCTAAGTGTTTCAAGCTGATCGAGCTTATCACTTAGACCGGAGGTTGATAGGCGGAACACTCGGCCCGGCGAGCCTACATCATTAAGTAGCGAATCAAATGAAAGGGTAGCCTGTGCGTTGATGATTTCACCGTTGCTATCTGTTTGTTTTCTTTGCATGAAATCAATAACGGCGTAAGCGAAAACCTCAACAGGTAGTGCGTTCTTAGCAGATAATTCTGCATGATAGTCCTTGCCGCTTTCCTGTGTGATTAATCCCAATTCAGTAAAAGGCGAAGCAAAACTATCTTCATTGACTTTGTGCGCAGTCGTGCGCTTGACGCTGTACATTTGAAACAGGCAATCAATGTCCTTACTTAAGGTTGCTTCCGTGAGCTCTTTCTCGTGATTACCTAAAGAGAGAGTAATGTCTTTTACAAGTTGCTCTTTGCTTGTACGCACACCATTAAAATAGTTAAAAAACCAGCGTGCCGTATTGAGTTCAGCATGTTGTGCATTCACGGATTGTGCTAACCAATGCAATAGCCAAACCGTGCCGATTTTATCCATGTACATATCATAAGCATCATTGCCTACAAACAGCGCTTTAGCCAAAGGCGTTAAAGCATAGGATTGCTGTTTGTTATCGGTACAGGTCACAAGGTTGAGGGTGCGAATCCAGTGCCTCACAGAGAGCACCATGTTCTTACCCATACCCATAGAAGCCATCTGATCTTCGATGTTATCTTTGCTTGAAATAGATTTATTACAGTTAACTTCCTGAATAATCTTATAAATCCAGCCGTAGCGGATAGGGAAGGTCTGATGTCCTGAGAACTTCAGGATGCTAGATTCGATGCTCAAAAGTGTTTACCTTGCTGAATTGGAGATTTTATCCAAACACGATTGTAGCAGAGCGGAATGACCGATAATAGAGGAATATAGGGAGGATTGCATAATGGGCGCATTATTGCATAGTGTCATAGAAAAAATAATGATATAAATAGCCATTTGTTTAGTAATTTACTCTCAGGAAATCTCTTTCAATGCAAAAGTCTCTCGATATCTTCAAGGCAGAACCGCAATCTGTGTTTGATGTCATTTGTGAACGTAAGAATACCGGTTTTTATATGCCTGCATATCAGCGACCTTATTCATGGGAAGTAAGTCATATTAAAGATTTGTTTTCTGATTGTGAGAATGTATTTAGAAATTTGCTTGAATCTCCTGATGCTATTATTTTTCTTGGTTCAATTCTAAGTGTTGACGATAGCGCAGGGTTGACGATTTATCCGTTAGTAAACAAACATAAGCCTACACACATCAAGCTGATTATTGATGGACAGCAGCGTCTTTCTACGCTGATGTTAATGATTCTTTGTCTTAATGAAAGATTGAATGTCTTTTTGCCGAGCCTTAAGAAAGCAATAAATACAGAGCAAGATAGTGATGTTAAAGATGTCCTGGATGAGTTGCGGCAGGTTGTCTCTCAGCTTGAGATTGATACAGCTAATACCGTTATTGAAACGACAGCGGATCATGCAGTTTATAAATATTTACCTAAGATTATTCGTTCACAGGTAGATTGCTGGGGACGAAATGAGAAAAAAGCTCAGTACGAGAGTCCTATTGCAGAAATACTGTGTGCTTACCAGCGCCATGTTGTTGAACAACGTGAAGACTCGGTATTTAAACCACTTGATTTAACTCTAATGAACGCTTCATCTAAGCGAGTGATTAATAACGTAAAAGAAATTAGAAAACAGCTTGATTGTGTTCAAAAGGGCTTCGAATTTAAACTGCCGGATGGTGGAGTTGAAGAAAAAATCCATATCAGTGATCTGGTTGGTGTTGATACGCTAGATACATGCTTGGATTTTCCTATTGACGAAGAACTACAGCAAGCGTCTGAAAAGCACCCTAAAGTTGCGGAAGTCATTTATTTAGCTGCGTTTGCGAAGTTCTTGCTTCACCGTGTTTGCTTAACTTATGTTGAGGTTAATAATGAGTCGTATGCATTTGATATGTTTGAAGCATTGAATACAACGGGTGAACCACTGACGGCGCTAGAAACTTTTGTCCCTAAAGTAATTGAGCATATCGGCAATAAGCGTAAAGATGGAGTTTCAGAAGAAGAACTTGAAGCGTCGATGGATGTTCTGAATTCCATTACTGCGCGCTTTGAGGATATCATCGAAAGCAAAGAGAAGAACAATAAAACCAAGGCATTGATCTTAGCTTTTGTTCGTGCTTATCAAGGCAAGGTGAAGATTACAAGACTAAGAGATCAGCGCGATGCAATGCTGAAAAGTTATGAAAATTGTCACTATGTCTGTAAAGATGAATATCTGACCCAGCTTGCTAAAACCGCAGACTTCTTATTTGATCATTGGCAGGCTTCAGTGCCAGATGTAGGGCACTTAGTTGAGTCTAGCGAGAAAGATGTAGCGAACCTATGTTTGCGCTACTTAGTGGATATGAAGCATGACATTGTTCAAAGCTTATTGGTGCAGTTTGTGCTGATCGACGAAAAATACGAAACCGTCGGTACGGATTCCTCTAGCTTTGTGACGGTGCTTAAAGCGATCACCGCATTTAGCGTGCTTTGGCGTACTATGACAGGTGGTGCTGATGGTATTGATGCTGTGTATAAAAAATTGCATGAGCGAGGCATGACAGCCCATGATGATGGTTATCAGTTGGTCAATGGGGGGCTCACTTCAGATAAGTTTGATGCTGATGCAATTAAAGCGTTCTTTAGACAAGAGCTGGAAACAAAAATCAATTCTAAGGGGTCTCCTAAAGAGACTGTTGAAGAACAATGGCTTGATATTTGTTCTAAACAACAGATCTTAACTAAGGCAAAGAGCATCAAGTTCTTGTTATTGGCGGGTATGCATGGGATCGAACTAGACGGGGTGAACCATGAATTGTCAGACGAAGCTAGCACACAGTATCTTACTACCATGATGTGGGAGTTAATCTCCGGTAAAAATGCAATTAAGAAAGTCTTTAATGGAGGCTCAACTGAAGGGTGGGGAGATGAGGCTATCGCAAACCCTGGAGAATTTAATAAAATAGGTAATGTGCTTGTCGATGCTCGCAATGGGATATCAAGCAGCGCACCTCCTTCATGGTATAACCTAAAGCAACATATGCTTCAGGCTCTAGCTAATGATTCAATGAATAATATTGATGACATCCTTATGGCTTCAGGGCAAATCACGGTAGAAGCAAGGCGTAATGCATCGGTTTTGATGTTGGAGAAGAAGTTTGCCGATATCACGTTTGCCAGCGAGTGGAATAAGCAAGCGATTGATGAACGTACTATTCTGTTATTGAGCAATGCTTGGCGAAACCTTACCCAATGGCTTGATTGGAAGTAAATCATGCAGTTTTCAGCCCTTGGACTTAAAACTAAGTATGACTCAGATGAAGATAATATCTTGGACTGTGTTCATATCCCATTGCTTGCTCAAGCGAGTCACTATGATCGAGCTGTAGGCTATTTTTCGTCAGCTGTATTATCATCAGCAGCACAAGGGCTGGAGAAGTTTATCCAGTCAGAAGGGAAAATGCGCCTTATCATTGGCGATCCTCTGTCTGATAGTGAATATGAAGCTGTGATGGAGGGGGCATCACATCCGTGTAAAGCTAAGTCACTTCAACTTGTGGATCTTCTGCTTGAAAGTGAAGATAGAAATCTGAAATTGTTGACTTACCTAGTGGCTAAGCAACAGCTTGAGATAAAGTTCGCTTTTACCCATAAAGGTATGTTCCACAAAAAGATAGGGATTTTTTACCAGCAAGATGAGACCGTCGTATTTAGTGGTTCAGCTAATGAAACTCTTGCCGGGCTGTCCAAGTACAACTCTGAAGAGGTTTCATTGTTTTTTAGTTGGCGGGAATCATTTGCTGATTATGGGCTGGTGGAAATCGAGAAATTTAACGCCCTTTGGTGCAATACTAAAAAGGGAGTAAAAGTTGTTTCTATCGATTCAGAGGTGTACCAGAAAATCCAATCGGGTGTTGATATTGAACAGTTGCATAAGGAGCTATTTCCAAGCTCTATGAAGCCGATGGTTACTCAGCCTTTCTTCTCTTATAGCTTCCCCAAATCTGAGCAGCAACTGGCCAAGCTAGATATCGAAGCCAAGACTCCTCGCAAACCACTGATAGTGAAAGGGCGACCGTTTGAACTGTTTTCACACCAGATTGAAGCAATAGATAGCTGGCGTAAAGCAGGCTACAGTGGCTTATTTAAGTTAGCCACAGGTTCAGGCAAGACTTTTACCTCTATATCTGCATTGGTTGAGCTTTATGAAGATCGTCACAAAGATGGTGAGCCGACCTTTGCAATCATAAGTGTTCCCTACGTTGAGCTAGCCAATCAATGGGTCAAAGAGTTGGCACCTTTTAATATTGTGCCAGTGCAGTGTTACGATACATCGGAAAAGTGGGCGATAACACTGGATAAAAAATTGCTGCGTTTTCGTACTGGTACCTTAGATTTTATTTGCGTAATTGTGGTCAATAAAACACTGTCTTCAAGTTTGTTTCAGTCGAAGATTGCCAAGGTCTCACCGAAAGATATGCTATTGATTGGTGATGAATGCCACCATCTTGGAAGCCAAGGGTATTTTGATGCTTTGCCACTAGCACGTTATAGAATAGGCCTATCAGCGACGCCTTTTCGTTCCGATGATGATGAGGTCGAAGGCTCGCCATTTCCTGATACCGTTCGGCAGAATCTTCTGATTTACTTCAAAGGTATTGTCAGTGAGTACTCATTAAGTGATGCGATTCGTGACGGTATACTGGCTCCTTATCGATATGACCTCGTGCCGGTCTATCTTGATGAAGAGGAACAAGAAGCTTATGAGGATTACTCCGCCAAAATTCAGAAGATGATTTTGAAGGCTAAATCAGGAAAGCTAACAAATGATGAGCAGTCGATGCTGACTAACTGGTGTGGAGCAAGAGCAAGGATCCTTGCAACCAGTTCAGGTAAATTGCCAGCACTGATCTCTTATTTGAAAAATAACCCAACGTTATCCTTAGTACACTCTTTGATTTACGTTGGAGAAGGCTCTGCACCTGGAGAGGGTACGCCTTATATTACGAAGGTGACTAATCACCTTCATGAGTATGGCTGCAAGGTGGCAAAGTTTACCTCGCAAGAAACACCATCTGAGCGACGTAGGATCATGGATAGCTTCAAAGAGCAGGTAATCGACTCTTTGGTTGCCATGAAGGTACTTGATGAAGGGATCGATGTGCCTGTATGTCAGAGTGCTTTTATTTTGGCTAGCACTCGTAACCCAAGACAATACGTACAGAGACGAGGTCGTGTGCTTAGGAAGTCGGCGGGGAAAACCGAAGCTTTAATTGTTGATTTTGTGGTGTTACCTTTGCCAGGAGTTATCAATCACTTTAGCCAAAACTTACGTCGAGCAGAGTTGGAAAGGATAGAGGACTTTAAGCTAACGGCCATCAATTCAGAAGAAATTGAAAAAAGAATCATTGAATTAGGAATCTATTAATGGACCTTAATGCATTTAAAGCTTTATTGCTGGACGCGGATAAAAATACACAAATGGCTCATCAAGATTACTCAAAAAAATCGGCTGCCCATAAGGCAGCGCTGCAGGTTATGCAGTTTGAGAAAGAGCTCTATTATGGGGATTTGGTGCTGAGTCGTCATATCTTGAAGATTAAAGAGATTATTGAAGTAAATGCGGAAGATATCGTAAATGAAGCTAATAAAACTTGAGATCAATAATTTTCGACAATTCTATGATAAGCAGTCGATTGATTTTTCTGTTGACCCACAGCGTGGTGTTACGTTGATCCATGGTGAAAATAACGGTGGTAAAACTGCATTGCTTAACGCCCTTCGTTGGTGTCTGTATGAGGAAACAACAGAAAATCTATTAGATGCCAAGAATCTTCTTAATAAGCATGCGGCAAGTCAAGGCAAGAACACCTTTAGTGTTTGTCTCCAGCTAGAGCATGAAAATCGTTTGTTTGAGATTCGGCGGATACAGGCAAAAAATAGCTCCAGTAGCAGCCTTCATGTATACGAGATCATTGATGGTTGTTATGCAGAGAAAGCAGAAGAAAATCCAAACACCTTGATTAATACTCTCTTACCGAAAGAGATGTCTCAGTATTTTTTCTACCAAGGGGAAGGTACCGGTACATTAAGTAGCCAAAATGATTTCTCTCATATTAGGGATGCGATCGAAAAGGTTCTTGGCCTTACTGTTGCAAAAACAACATTAAAGCACTTAAGCAGCATTAAGACTAGCTACCAAAAAGATCTTAAGCAGTACGATACTAATAATGAAATCGACATGCTTATGACGAATAAGGAAAATTTGGTATCGAGCTTAGAGCGAGACAAAAAACTGCTTGAACAAAAACGAGCAGAGCTCGAAAGTGCTGAAAAGGAGCATGAAGCACAGATAGTCAAACTTACTCGTTTTGATAAGACTGCCATTGAAGACAAGCTTAAGTTTCGTAATAAGCAGTCTCAGTTGTTGTGCGACTACGAGCGACAGCACAAACAACTGTTGGCCGATAAGGTCGCTAAAACGCCACATTGGGCATTAAACACGTTTAGTCAAAAGCTTGCCTCAATAAATCTTACAAGTATTAACACTGAAGAGCTCAACAAATCATTGCGTTATACAGTAGATAAGCAGCTATTACGTGAGATCATTGAGAATAGCGAATGTATCTGTGGCTCTCATGTTGAAAAAGACAGCTCCGCAGCTTGGTTTATTGAAGAGCTTGGTAAGTATGCGGTTGATCCCGATCTTAAACACCGTTGGGGATTGGCTGTTAAGCTGCAAGAAAAATTAAGCAATAATGGGTTACCAAAAGCGGTGATGGAGAAGTTGCTTGCTGATATCGATGATCGAGAAGATAACATGCAGGAACTGGAGCATAGTATTCGGGATCTAAGTCATATCATTGTTGAGTCTGATATTGATGATATCAAAGCGATTGAAAGCGCCAAAAATGCAGCCAAATCCAAGTGTGACCAGCTGAATCGACAAGTTCCACAATTGGAAGAGCAAGTTCGCAAAAAGGATGTTGATATCAGAGATATCGATAGGCGTGTGAGTATTTTGTCGTCCACACAGCCGAAAGCCCAAAAGGTTCGCAATTTGATTTTAGCTACCGATAAGATCATGCAACTTTATGAAGATGCGATTAGTTCTTCGCAGCAGGGTGTTGATGGAATCTTGCTGAATAAAATGCAATTGCTGTTCAGTCAGGTTGCGTTTAATGGCTATACAGTGAAAAAAGACACTAATGCAAAGAGTGGCAGCTTTACGTGGGCGATTGTTGATAAAGAGGGTAAACGAGTTGCTGCAGGTAATGGCTATCAAGCTATGTTATCTATTTCTTTTATCGTTGCATTGATTGAATTTTCAAAAGATCGAGCCAATAACAAGCAGCATCTACTAACGCCTGGCACCATTGCGCCATTTATTGCCGACTCGATCTTAGCCTTTATTGGTCCAGATAACGGTAGAGAACTAGTTCGTTATATCGCAGACAAGGTAGATCAATCGATCTTTATGTTCTCTCAAGCACAGTGGACGGAGAGCCACACTGATAAAGGGATCCGTCATAAGATAGGTAAAGAATATAACTTAGTTCAGCACACGGTGCTTACTGAAGATGAATTTAAAGGTCAGTATCCGACACAACTAACGGTACAAGGCAGCAGTTATAACGTTGTGCGTTTTGGCAGTGACTTTGACAAAGTTACCATTGAGGAGATTCCAACCCATGGCTGATATGATGGATTGGCGTAAGCTTTCAGTACGCAGGGATGCCCGATTTGAAGGACTGGAAGAGAGATTTTGTTCTACTAAAGGAGCAAAAAGCGATGCCAGAGTATTTAGTACGGTAAAAGAGTTGATGGTTTTTGCCGCCTTGATTGGTTATCAGTTAGGTGACTATCAACCATTGAAATCTAAGGTTAACACTACCCCAATCTTGTTAGATACCTATGCAACGACTGGGCATGATGCCTATATCTATTTGCTAGCATTGGCGAAAGAGCCTTCGCTAAATATGCTGAAAGATGAGAATCTTAGAGATGCTATTGGTATTTTTGAAGGTTACTGTAATAGTGGATTAATGCACATTGATAGTTGGGTCATGAGTAATATCAGCGAACCACTAATTACGAATATTCTATTTAATCAAACGTTAGAATACTTAATTGATAATGAGTAGTTATTACGATTATGCAGCCTCAACCCCACTTTCTGATGCTGTTTTTGAAGAAATGCGCCCTTGGTTTGGTGGAAATTTCGCCAATCCGTCCTCTTCTCATGCTGAGGGCGATAAGGCAACGCGAGCAATTCAGGCTGCGCGTGAGGTGATTGCAGACAAAATCGGTGCCTTACCGAGTGAGATTATTTTTACTAGTGGGGCTAGTGAAGCGAATAATTTGGCTTTAAAAGGCATGGCTTTTAAGCGATTGGAGAAAAAAGGCCATATTATTACGTCAAGTATTGAACATAAGTGTATCTTAAATACTTGTGCTTTCTTGGAATCAATCGGCTTCAGTGTCACTTATCTCGTACCGGATCGTGATGGAAGGATTCTTGCGGATCAAGTTGAGGCTGTGATTCAAGATGATACGTTTTTGATTTCAATTCATCATGTCAATAACGAGCTAGGAACCATTCAACCTATTGCGGATTTTGGTGCTATTGCTTTTGAGCACGACATTCTATTTCATACTGATTCTGCACAAGGGTTCTGTAAATGCGAAATTGATGTCGATGACATGGATATTGATATGCTCTCTTTGTCGGGCCATAAAATTTATGGCCCTAAAGGGATTGGAGCATTATATGTACGTGACATTCGTAATTCAGGTCTTGTTCCGCAGATCCATGGTGGCGGCCAGGAAGGAGGGTTACGGGGGGGGACATCCCCAACTCCGTTGATCGTTGGTCTTTCAGCTGCCGTACGTCACTTCCCAACAGAAGGCGGGGATACCGTTATCGCGTTAGATAAGGCATTGACCGAGTACGTGTTCTCAAAGAATGGTGGCCCAAACACCGTAGCGACTATCTGCAGTGTGACATTTAAAAATGATGATGAGGTCAAGCGGTTCCTTGAGAATAACGATTGGCTTATTTCTCAAGGCTCGGCATGTAATGCGATGTCTAATATCGCATCCCATGTATTGACCGCGATAGGTTTGTCGGAGGAAGAAGCCAGACGAACTTATCGCATAAGTCTTCCGCCTTACTCACATGATACTGATTAATGGAATGTCGTAATTTTTCCCATGGAAGGGAAAAGAGAGCTTTTCATCACACAGAGTGAAATCATGTTGTTTGTTATTTCCTTCTGCGGATAGGTTGATGGACGGATGTTGAAACGCCTCTTCATTACTGTACCTATTATTTGAAAACAATGTTGTCTCAGTGACATTATTGTTCTGCGTGATAGCGATAATACGAAGGCCACAGTAGCTATAGGTTGATGACTCTCTAGTTAGAATCAGTTTAGGTTCTTTGGTACCCCAAATGATTTCATCAATAGGTGTTTCATCTTCACCTTTAATAATTAGCTCTTTTTTCTTTACATCATAGATAGCCCAACTACCAGCCTGTCCGCTTGCCCAGAAAACAGTAACAAAAAGCCAATCATTATTATATTCCGCGTACAGTCCTTCTTCTATAACCCAACCAATGCCAAAAGTTTCGGCCAATTCGATATTACTCAGAGAAAAAACTTCTTGATTGTTATCATCAAGAATGGATAGAACGGGTGTTTCTGAGAAGATATTGACAGTATCAAAATCTTCAATTATTTCATCAGCATAGAATGCATCATCATCTGAATATTTAGTAAGCTTGTCTTTGGGGATAATTGAAAGCACTTTTGTGCGATCAATGACAAATGAATTATCGTTAAAGGTGTTTACAAGAACCATTTTTTATACCTAAAAATTGTGATTTGATTTTGTTATTGTGCAAATACGAAATTCGTTGATGGACTTATTGTGAAGCCTGAGTGACTCTTCCCACTGATGTCGGTGAAGTATAATTTCTTTTTGAAAATCATACTTTATGAGCTTTGCTAGTCGTTTATCAAAACTCAGCTGTTTCTCATATGGTATCTGATCATTACTCATTAGCAGGTGCTTATTGAGTAGCGGTGGTCTTCTACTTTCATCCATATAATCAAAGAAATCGATGTCTTGGTCGGCCATCTTGATTTTGATGCGCTCGACTAAGAACGGGACCGATTTCTCAAAGTCATCATAAGCCGTTAAGGTCAGCTTGCCAGACATGGTGTGGATTTTGATCACATCAATCTCATCCCCTAAGTCACCATACATTTGCAAGCCAGCACCCACATACACCCGTAGTAGCAGCGGCAGGTCATCAATGTACTCTTTGTGGAAAATCAGGGAGTGGCCGTCATTGAGTAGACTCGCTGGCAGTTTCTGATGGGCTTTCTCGCACTGCTGGCTGATAAGGTCGGTATCGGCAATGGCAAACAGCAACTCTGTGGCAAGGTGAATCGCCGTGTTGTAATCACTGAATAATGCCTTGATATCGCGTTTGAGCCGTTCGGGCTGTTGGGTATAGGGTTTGCGTTTTTCAAAGAGTCCCATGGCAAAGTAAAGCAGTAAGTCTTCTTTGCGGCTTTGCTCGGCTCGGGCAAACTCGTGGGTGTCAAACAGCTCTTGCAGTAGACCGAACGCTTTTTTGTGCGAGCCTATCAGTTCACGTATTTTATCCGACTCGGTAAACTCATCATTGGCAGGAATGCGCCCGAGCTCAAGGCTCTGAGCCCAAAAGCTGTCGAATAGCGCTTGGTGCTGGGTGATCACCAGTTTAGCTTGATCTTTGGTTTTCTCTTTGTTGTCACTCGGCGCAGGGGCGGTCAATTGCTGCCAGTGGTGATGGCGCTTGTATTTACGTTGTAGGTACTGTTGCTCTTCGAGTTTGTCTTTGAAGATATAGAAGATGCCAGGGGCGACGGTGATCACATCATCTTGCAGGTTACGCTCTATGTAGCCTTTGATTTCCGATTGGGCGTAGTACTTCTGAAACGTATTGCGCGAGGTGATCACGCCGTCTTTGTAGGGTTTGAACTGGGCAATATAGTTGTCGTTGGCCAGCATGACGGATACAACCAGTAGCTTGTCTGCGAGATCCCACGCGCCGAGCAGGGCATCGAGCCGCTCGTCTTGATCTTCAATCACGTTTAAGACAAAGCCGAGGTTAACGATATCAGAGGTGACTTTGTCGTTATCGGGCTGAAAGTTAGGATCCCAGCCGAGCGCATCTAAGCCATGTGCTTCCAATTCTCGTAGGTCATCTCCCCGCCCGCAGCCATAGTCAAAAATGGAATGATTGCCTTCAAGGTAGCCATGTTTGACGAGGGTTTTCATTGGGGCAGAAAGCTCGTGACGTACTATGGCGGTCTTGTGGCGGTCGATGCTAGCTTCATCGTCTGCTGGGATAACAGCAGAGCGGCGAAACAGGCGCCCATCAACGAGTTCATAGCCGTGACGCGCGATAAGGTTTACCCATGAACGTTTAAAGCCAATGATGCGCGAGTTTTGATAGAGGCCGGCATTTTCACCTTCTTGGGTGAGTGAGATGAAGTGCTCGTAGTAATCATTACTGGGCAACACCATGGTTTCTTTACGGTGCAAAATGGGGGGATTATCCGAGTCGTCATAGCGGGTGATTTTATGGGTTAACTTGGTGAGGTCGACATTCAGGCTTTGCTTGAGCGCGGGATAAGAATCGGAATAGAAATCAGGGTAATGAAGCAGAGATAAGCGGAATTCTTTTTTGAACAGTTTCACAAGGTTCCAATGTTCATCCTCAAGACGCACAGCTTTCGCCACGGCGGGGATGAAGGCAGACAGTGTATCCGGCAGGGCAGAGAGGCTGTCTCTGTGTAAGTAAATCGCATCGGGGAGATGCTTACCGGCCGAAACTTGTGATACCAGTTGTGAAAAGAGATTCGCGTCCATAGCTGCTCCGTTGAAGGGTTTCTTATGAGTATAACGAATTGAATAGCGTGAGTGTGGCGTCGCCATAGGCACTTTTTTTGTTTACGCGAAGGCCATCACTGCGGGTTTGTCGGATCAGGGCGTAACGGGCTGGCTCTGGCCCAATGCTGAGGTGTAAGGGCCTGTCTTTGCCGTAAAAGTAGAGCCGATCAAAGCAAAGATGCGCGGTGATGTAAGCGGCGATCTCGTCCATTTTGTTCTCATAGCCGGCAATGTAGAAATCGCACGATGCCCCATTACGTTTGCAGATCCGGTTGCCTCGGCTGTTCAGCTCCATAGCTGCATGTTGATCCAAGCTCGGTGCCATATCGCCCGGGCTGTTTTTTTGGATATACCGCAGCAACGGCGCGCTTGTGAAGCCGTAGGTGATGGTGAGCTCACCAAACTGCTGCTCAAGCGGCAAGAGTAACTCTGTGCTGAGCTTTTCGAGTTGTTCAAGAGAGGCCGCAGTTGCCGGGTTGTCTTGGGCGTAGTGTGGGTGTTTGACTACGTGCCAGTCCAGTAGCTTGTCAATCATGGGGGATAATTATTATTACCGAAGAAGTATCGATCATTTTACCCTGAATTCAGAGAAATAACTGTGGCGTCACCGTGGAATGGGGAACTATGCGGGCCTATCGAATTCATGTCATCTTGGTATCGATTTGCTCAAACACAGATGCCACTTTTCAGGTAAGACAAAGTCACTTTGCCTATGCTAACGTTAAAACAAGAATCATGACCTTCATAAGAAAAAGAACATCCTATGAATAACAAGCCATTAGCAACGCTCACTGATGAACAAAAAAGCCTGATTGAACAATTGGCGACAGATAAAGTGAATTCGATGAACAGTGATCAATACTTATGTGATCGTATTGATGAAAAAGTATTGGAAATGGAAGAGCACATTCAAGCTTACTTTCATGAACGTTTTCACTTTCACATGAAGAAGAGTGAACAAAAATAAGCATTGGGTGCTGAGTGGGTAACCCACGCGCTATCGAGACTGAGAGGCTGCTTTGTGCAGCCTTTTCTTTATGTCACGACAATGTGTGATAGGAAAGATGATTATCCCTTCGAGGGGATATTGCTTTAAATATCCCCTCGAAGGGATAGGCCTGATAATTAAGAGGGGTAAAGTCTACCAAACCAGTAGTTTATGGTGGTTTACTGGGGGTTGACTATACCGTGATGACCATTTAACCACTGCTTTTCCTGTAGCCGAGTTAGGGCTGCTTTAATGTGTGCAGGCTTCATTTTAGCTTTTCGCTCACTCCAAGCATGGACCTTTGTTATCACATCGTCTAACTGCACATCGCCGTGAGGGCATTCTTGTGTGGCGACCCAATGAACGGTAGACAATAGCTCCATGCCGTAAGGACTTTCAAATCCATCCACCAGCTTAGTCACATTATCAAAGCGTTGTTTCGTTTCAGGGTGAGCCTTTAGGAATGATTGCGCCTCTTCCAATGCTCCCTCTTTGAGTTGAATGGGGGTGTCTGGCTTATTTAAACCATCGGCATAGCCTGAAATGAAGTGGCCTTCCATTTTATCCAGCACGTGCCTCAGTACATCAGCATAGGGACCGTAGTGGTGTTTTTGGAAATGGACTTTATTTAACGTCTCACCCGCAGTGGTTAAGAAGTAGACGAGTTTTTGCACTTCCAGTAACGATAACGTGTAATGCAACCCTGTTGTTAGGTATTCGTTGATCAACCCAATAACAGCAGCGCGTCCGATTGTCATGCTAGGCTTCTGCGTGCGGTTAACCATTTGCTCGGCTTGAGGTGCATCTTGAGGAGGGTAAACGCGCCATTCAACATTTTGCATGTCAGATAATGCAGCCTGAATTTCACGTTTAACGTCAGACCATGGTAAACCGCCCAGTCCACTACCTAGCGCAGGTATCGCCACGGAGGTCAGCTTTAGTCTGCGAACTTCTCTCTTCAAATCCGTTAAGCCATTTTGGATAAATTCAATCTGTGATTTACCTTTCCAGTGTGCTTTGGTGGGAAAGTTAATGATGTAGTAAGGCGCACTGATTGAGTGAGTGGAAACCGTCAGCATTTGGCCTGTTGTCAGCGCGTTGCTATCACACGCTGCTTTGTAGATTTTAAAATTCTCTGGAAAAGCCTTCTTGAACTGTAGAGCGAGTCCTTTGCCCATGACGCCCACCGTGTTTACGGTATTGATAATGGCATCGGATTGATCATGAAGAATATTTCCTTTGACGTATGAAATCATTTTGAACCACTCAACGAATAGTACCACTCAGGTTTGACTAAAATTTCTGGCTGATGAGCGCAGGCTGAGAGTAATTGTCTTACTTTATCTGCTAATTCTGGCGTTTTGACGCCAATCTGTCTAATACAGTTCCAAGGAACTGATTGGTGGGCCAAAAACTCGGCTTGTTTTTCTTCCTTGCACTGCTGCCAGTATTTTGCGTGGATCTTTTTGAAGTCCAGTTCGTTTAGACGACAGAAATCGTCAATCTGTTCGGCATAAGCCAAGTCAGCATGGATATCGGTAAAGAAACAATGCGGGTTGGTTGCGGTTATGGTTTCGACATCACTGATGAGGTGTACGATTGGGTCTTGGCCGTCATGATAGTCCTCATGGCCCAGATGTATGACGTACAGCATCACAGAGCGAGGACAAAAATTAAAGGGAACGTATTCTCCAATCGTTCCGCCGGCAGCGACGGTTACAGGGTGGAGTAACCGCCTTTGCTTGATGTGGCTATACCCTATATTTTTACTCTTTAGGCTTTGTTCAATACGTTTTGCATCTGACCATAAACAGCCCTCAGAGAGGATACACTCGAGGTTGTTGATGTGGGTAATATGGGAGACTTTTACCATCATTCAATCACATCCTTGTTAAAAATAGGGCCTCGACATTGGCCTTTTTAAGGCACGGGTACCGTTCAGTCTATGCTATCGGTTGGCTTGTGCTTCAACGTCATCACGTATACGTACCATGATCACGATAGTACTGACAATGAATGCCTTGAGCTCAGCGTTAGCGACCGATGTCCCCGTTATAGGGTATGTTTCTTGAAACGGTGAAGTACCGTCAGATACAAGAAAGCCCCCTAAACCAGAGATTTAGGGGGCTTTCTGGACATCCTAGGATGTCTTCGTATACGAATTTGGTGGAGCTGGCGGGATTTGAACCCGCGTCCAAAATCAGTCTAACAGATGGCGCTACATGCTTAGTCAGTCTTTATTCTCGTATCGACACTGCGAACTGACACGCTATGCAAATACATACCAAAATTCTATTTCGCGGTTCATCTCTTTGGTCAAAGATTCCCTCGCTATCTTGTTTGGGTTTGAACCCCTGTTATTCCCCGTCTTACAAGCGAAAGCTAGGGCAGGAGCGCTCTCAGCAGATTATTAAGCTGCTAGTGCGTAGTTTTCGTCGTTTGCGACTATTTTTTGCGGCTTTTTTACGAGGCAAACCGCACCTCGGCATGCTCCACAAGCCTTCGTGATCCTGTCGAATCCTGAATCAGCCCCAGAGTTCGATCGATGTTAGCAGAAAATAGGGTGAGGTCAATAGCTAGCTTACTATCTTCGGTTTAGATGGGCAAGAAACAACCACTTAGCTAACATCTCTCGGTTAATTAGCGGTTGCTGCTCTTCATGATACGGGCCTTATCACGCTGCCAGTCGCGAGATTTGCTATCGGCGCGTTTGTCGTGCAATTTCTTACCGCGTGCCGTACCTATCTTCAGTTTCACGAATGACGCTTTCCAGTACATGCTCAGCGCGATAATGGTTTCACCGTCACGGTTGACGGCGCCCAATAACTTGTCGATTTCACGGCGGTTAAGCAGCAACTTACGGGTACGGATGGGATCGGCCACCACGTGGGTAGACGCGGCGTTCAGGGGCGTGATTGTCATGCCTGAAATGAAGGCTTCCCCGTTACGCAAGA
The DNA here is from genome assembly GCF_050337005.1 of Photobacterium japonica. Classification (NCBI taxonomy): domain Bacteria; kingdom Pseudomonadati; phylum Pseudomonadota; class Gammaproteobacteria; order Vibrionales; family Vibrionaceae; genus Photobacterium; species Photobacterium japonica. Next base: position 21,126 of record NZ_JAKJSN010000058.1, read on the forward strand.
ACACGTAGCTTTCGGTCAAATTAACTTTGCCGTCGCGGATCGCTTTGACTTCCCAACCTTGCAGTTGCAGGCCGGCTTCGTATTCATCTTGAATGGAAAATTCAAAGCGGGCGGTTTTGTTTTTCGCAATCGAATTGCTACTCGGTTTGCTGGGTTTCTTGGCCATAATGTCTCTTCTGTCTTGCTGTCCCGACCCGTAAATTGTCGGGTCGGTCGATATGTGTTGACTGAAAAATCATGAAGATGGCGTTTCAGTCACACGCTTATTTTGGCTGTTAGCACAGTAATGGTATCATTGCCCAAGTCCTTCTCCTAGGCTTTGCGGTGGAATGTCCATCACGGTGTGAGAAGCGACGTGCTCTATGGTAAAGGAGAAGCTATGCCTCAGATTTGTCGCTCTGCACTGGTCCCATTCAGTGCCAAGCAAATGTTTGAACTTGTGAATGATGTGGAGTCGTATCCGGCCTTTTTACCGGGATGCTCTGGCAGCAAAATTATTGAAAGTTCTGCGCTGCATATGATGGCGTCGGTGGATGTCTCTAAAGCAGGGATCAAGAAAACCTTCGTGACGCGTAATGCTTTGATTGACGACTGTAAAATTGACATGCAGTTGGTGGATGGGCCGTTCCAACGTTTGGTGGGTGGCTGGCATTTCATTGAGTTAGATGCGGATGCGTGTAAGGTAGAGCTTAAGCTGGATTTTGAGTTCAAAAATGCATTGGTTGAAGTGGCGTTCGGCAAAGTCTTCCGTGATTTGACGAACAATATGGTGAAGGCGTTCACGGTGCGGGCAAGAGAAATTTATGACTTCTGAAGAGACGTTGATCCACGTTGAGGTGGTGTACGCCCTGCCAATGGCGCAGAAGGTGATCAAGCTGGCGGTGACGCCAGACATGCAAGTGCAGCAGATCATTGAGCAGTCGGGTGTGTTGGCGCTTTACCCTGAGGTGGATTTGAAGGTCAACAAAGTAGGCGTGTATAGCCGCAATGTGAAGCTGGATGCGACGGTGCATGATGGTGATCGCATCGAGATTTATCGCCCGCTGCTGGCTGATCCAAAAGAAATCCGCCGCAAACGCGCTGAGCAAGCGAAAAAAGAAGCCGAGCAGAAAGACGTCGCAACGAAGGCGGACTAAGCCTGACAAATAACAGACAGAAAAAAGCTCGCACTTGGCGAGCTTTTTTGTATGGGGTGATCAGCAATAATCAGTTCAGGGCATCCATGAACTGTGGGCTGGCCGTGTAATCGCCTTCGAGTTTGACCAAGCGGTTTTGCTCATTGAAGGTCAGGATCAAATTCTTCTGCTCTGGCTTGTCGTGCCCTGGCTTGTGGTAGTACACGTAATACCAGGTGTTGGGGTATTCTGGCTCAGAGATCATTGGCGAGCCCAATACGAATTGGACCTGCTCTTTGTTCATGCCATACCGTAAGGTATCCACATCCGATTGTTCCAGGTAGTTCCCTTGATTGATATCAATTCGGTACACCAGTCGTTCAACGACTGAACAGCCACCTAGCAGGCTGACCGCCAATGTTAAGGCAGCAAGGTTTTTCCAACTCATAGCATCCCGGCAAATTCGCATTCATCTTGCTGCCGATGATAAACAACCCCTCGGCAGAAGTAAAAAAGCAGTAAAGAAAAAAACTGTAATTGAGACTGTCGTACAACCAATTAGTTGCATCACGTCTTCAGTTTATTCTATTTATGCCGCAAACAGCAGTTCTTTTGCGTTGGCTAAGGTGCGCTCTGTGATCTCACTGCCGCCCAGTAGGCGTGCCAGCTCGTTCACGCGCGCTTCTTGGCTGAGCGGGAACATGTTGGTTTCGGTTTGCCCGTCGCTCGATTTTTTCGCCACAAACATCTGTTGGTGACCACAGCCCGCAACTTGCGGCAAGTGGGTCACACACATCACTTGGGTAGATCCGCCCAAGGTGCGCAGCATTTTACCGACGATGGCGGCCGTTGGCCCACTGATCCCGACATCGACTTCATCGAAGATCAGGCTTGGGGTTTCCACTTTCTGCGCGGTGATCACTTGGATTGCGAGCGAGATACGTGACAATTCACCGCCTGACGCGACTTTGCCCAGCGGTTGCAGCGGTTGCCCCGGGTTGGTGGATACCAAGAAGGTGATGGTATCGCAGCCCAGTGGGCTGAGCATACCTTCGGTATCACATTGTACGTCGATCTTGAAAATGCCGTTTTCCATGCTCAGTTGGTGCATGCTGTCGGAAATTTTCTGATCCAGTTCTTTGGCATAACGTTGACGGCTCTTGCTGAGCTTTTCTGCACTCGCCAAGAATTTCTGGCGCAGTAGCTCGACGTTCTCGGCGATTTCAGCCAAGCGTTCGTCGCTGCAATCGAGGTTGTCGAGTTCTTTGAGCAGTTCGTGGTGCTTGGTGAACAATTCTTCAGGCATCACGTAATGCTTACGTGATAGCGAAAGAATTTTGGCCAAGCGCTCTTCTAAATAGATCAAGCGGTGTGGATCCATGTCCAGATTATCCAAATAGCTGCGCAGCTCTTGGCTGGCTTCTTGCACTTGGATAATGGCTTCGTCCAGCATCTGTGGGATCGCACTCAGGCTGCTGTCGTACTCGCCTAAGTTACACACTTGCTGACAGGCCATTTGCAGTAATTGCATGGCATTGCCTTCATCGCTGTCATACAGCACAGACAAGGCGGTTTGGCTTGAAACGGCCAGCTCACCACTGTTCGACAGGCGCTTGTGCTCTTCTTCGATCTCGGCGTATTCGTCTTCGCCAAGGGCGAGTTCATCCAGCTCTTTGACTTGGTATTGGATCAGCTGCTTTTGTGCTTCGTTTTCTTCCAAGCTCTGTGTCAGGCGCTTTAATTCGTTGTTGGCCTGACGCCAGTGTTGATAAGTATCTCGGGTTTTTTCTAAGAGCAGATGGTGCCCGGCATATTGGTCGAGCATTTGCTGTTGGTGATCAGGACGCATCAGTTGTTGGTGTGCGTGCTGGCCGTGGATGTTGATCAGCAGGGAGCCCAGCGCTTTTTGCTGGGAAGCGGGCACAGGGCTGCCGTTAATGAAGCCGCGTGAACGTCCTTCTTTGGTGATCACGCGACGTAGAATACATTCATCGCCGTCAATCAGTTCATTGTCTTCCAGCCAGCGGCGGGCCGCTTGGTTGTTCTGTAACGAAAACGCGGCAGAAATTTCAGCTTTGTCTTCATTCGGACGCACCATGCAAGCTTCCGCACGATCACCCAGACAAAGGCCGAGTGCATCGATAGCAATGGATTTACCTGCACCGGTTTCACCTGTGATGGTGGTCATGCCCGGTTTCAGTTCAAATTCTAGAGTTTTAACAATGGCAAAGTTGGAGATCGTCATGTGTGCCAGCATGTGTTCACCTGTTTAAATCAACACCTGTTTTTTCATACAGTATATACTGTATCGATACACAGTAAAGATCTGGTAGTGAAAAATCCTTATGAAATATTGATCTAGGTTAAATTCATGAAATAAGGCATAAAAAAACCAACCCGAAGGTTGGTTTTAATGAAGGCCTGATGCCTATAAAACAAGCAAGGTTCGCTTAGAATAAGCGGCTCGACCAGCCGAGTTTTCCCCGCAGCACTTCATAGTAGCTGTAGTTTTTAGGGTGGATCAGGTTCAGGGTGTCGGCACTTTGGTAGATGTGAATTTCATCCCCCGGGCTGACGGGCAGTGACACTTGCCCATCGCAACTCACTTCTAAGGTGCTGCCGTTGGTTGGGGACACCATGAGTTTGATATGGCTGTTCCCATCGACCACTAAGGGGCGACATGACAGGGTATGGGGGAACATAGGCACCAGCGAGATGGCATTCAATTCTGACGATAAAATCGGCCCGCCGCCCGACAGGGAATACGCCGTAGAGCCCGTTGGGGTGGCAATAATGAGGCCATCGGAACGTTGCGAAAAGGCGAAACGATCATCAATGTATACCTCAAACTCAATCATGTGGGCGATTTTATCTGGGTGCAGAACAGCTTCGTTAAGCGCGGCGTTACGGCTTTTGATCAAACCGTGTCGGTGCACTTCGGCTTCTAATAAGAAGCGTTTTTCGACCACGTAATCGCCATGCAGCACGAGATCGAGTTCGGTTTCAAAGTTATCCGGGTCGAGATCGGTCAAGAATCCCAGGTTGCCACGATTTACCCCAATCACGGCGATATCAAAACGGGACAGTACGCGTGCTGCGCCCAGCATGTTGCCATCACCGCCAACCACAATGGCCAGATTGGCCCTGTCGCCAATGGTAAGTAGATCGCAAAACGCCGAAGCAGGAATATCGAGATCGTGAGCGAGGCGGTGGTCCACCAATACCTCATAGCCTTTGCCGGTGAGCCACGCGTAAAGGCGGTGGTGTGTCTCGAGGGCCTCTGCGCTGCGGGGCTTGCCAATAATCGCAATAGTATGAAAAACGCGCGTCATTTCCATGATCCGAAAAATGAAGGAAAAGCCAGTATAGCGTCAGGGGAAGCACGTTGTCGCGCTTTGTGATCAATCACGGCTTGAATCGTTGAACTTCATCCCCATAATAAGCGCATGAGGGCTTTTTCTGATGATTTCTAATGAATGGTGCAGAAAACCTTATCTTTATAATGAATACCAGATCTTGGCGGAGAAGCGAAGCATGAGCAACGAAGAGAAAAAAGTACAGGACGAGCAGCTACAACAAGAAAACGTTGAAGCGGTTGAGACTGAATCTGCTGAGCAAGACGTTGTTGAAATGACAGTAGAAGAAATGTACGAAGCGCGCATTGCAGAGCTAGAAGCGGCATTATTGACGTCTGAAGCGAAAGCCAATGAAGCGAAAGACATGGCACTGCGCGCGAAAGCGGAAGGTGAAAATGTTCGCCGTCGTTCAGAGCAAGAAATTGATAAAGCACGTAAATTTGCCCTGAACAAGTTTGCGGAAGAATTGTTGCCTGTGATCGACAACCTTGAGCGTGCGATCGAGATGGCGGATAAAGCGGACGACGCGATCAAGCCAATGCTTGAAGGTGTTGAGCTAACGCTAAAAACCATGACAGACACGGTATCGAAGTTTGGCTTGACGCAAATTCACCCAGTGGGCGAAGTGTTCAACCCTGAGTTCCATCAGGCGATGGCGATGCAGGAAAGTGCTGATCATGAGCCAAACACCGTGATGTTTGTGATGCAGAAAGGCTACGAGCTAAACGGCCGTGTGATCCGTCCAGCGATGGTGATGGTGTCGAAAGCGGTTTCTGGCCAAGCGTAAGCGGGTTTGCTTGATGCTAAAGCCCGCGAATAGATGCGGGCTTTTTATTTTTTTTGATTTTTTTTCGATGTCACCCTTGAAAACAATTTGGCTGCCCCTATTTAGTAGTCATACGACATCGTAAATTAATTTTAGCGGGTCATCCGCATTGTCAGCTGCGTTATGGTAACGGGTTGGCAAGTAGCTAACGAATTTCGGAGAAAGCCTGATGGGTAGAATCATTGGTATTGACTTGGGTACAACTAACTCTTGTGTAGCAGTACTTGATGGTGACAAACCACGTGTAATTGAAAATGCTGAAGGTGAGCGCACCACGGCATCTGTGATCGCATACACCCAAGACGGTGAAACACTTGTTGGTCAGCCTGCAAAGCGTCAGGCGGTTACAAACCCAGAAAATACACTGTTTGCGATCAAGCGTTTGATCGGCCGTCGCTTTGAAGACGAAGAAGTGCAGCGTGATATCGAAATCATGCCGTTCAAAATCGTTAAAGCTGACAACGGCGATGCATGGGTAGAAGCAAAAGGCCAGAAAATGGCTGCTCCTCAGGTATCAGCTGAAGTACTTAAGAAGATGAAGAAAACAGCTGAAGACTTCCTAGGTGAAGAAGTAACAGGTGCGGTTATTACTGTTCCTGCATACTTCAACGATGCACAGCGTCAAGCAACGAAAGATGCTGGCCGTATCGCAGGTCTAGAAGTTAAGCGTATTATCAACGAACCAACAGCGGCAGCATTGGCTTACGGTCTTGATAAGAAAGGCGGCGACCGCACTATCGCAGTATACGACCTTGGTGGTGGTACATTCGATATCTCTATCATCGAAATCGATGAAGTAGAAGGCGAGAAGACGTTTGAAGTACTATCAACTAACGGTGACACACACCTTGGTGGTGAAGACTTCGATAACCGCATGATCAACTACTTAGTTGACGAATTTAAGAAAGATCAAGGTATCAACCTGAAGGCTGATCCGCTAGCAATGCAGCGTCTAAAAGAAGCAGCAGAAAAAGCGAAGATCGAACTGTCTTCTGCACAGCAAACAGATGTAAACCTTCCTTACATCACCGCTGATGCAACTGGTCCTAAGCACATGAACATCAAAGTGACACGTGCGAAACTAGAATCACTGGTTGAAGACCTAGTACAACGTTCTCTTGAGCCACTAAAAGTTGCACTGGCTGATGCTGACCTGTCTGTAGGCGACATCACTGACGTTATCCTTGTGGGTGGTCAGACACGTATGCCAATGGTTCAGGCGAAAGTGACGGAGTTCTTCGGTAAAGAACCACGTAAAGACGTGAACCCAGATGAAGCAGTTGCAGTCGGTGCAGCGGTTCAGGGTGGCGTACTTGCAGGTGAAGTAAAAGATGTTCTTTTACTAGACGTTACTCCGCTATCTCTTGGTATTGAAACCATGGGTGGCGTAATGACGAAGCTTATCGAGAAGAACACCACGATCCCGACGAAAGCGAATCAGGTATTCTCTACAGCTGAAGACAACCAGAGCGCGGTAACGATTCACGTGCTTCAGGGTGAGCGTAAGCAAGCGACGTACAACAAGTCACTAGGTCAATTTAACCTAGAAGGCATTCAGGCTGCGGCTCGTGGTATGCCTCAGATTGAAGTAACGTTTGACCTTGATGCGGATGGTATCCTACACGTATCAGCGAAAGACAAGTCGACAGGCAAAGAGCAGAAGATCACTATCCAAGCGTCTGGTGGCCTGAGCGACGAAGACATCGAGAAGATGGTTCAAGAAGCAGAAGCGAACAAAGAAGCGGACAAAAAGTTCGAAGATTTAGTGGCTGCTCGTAATCAAGCTGACCAGCTAATCCACGGTACGCGTAAGCAAATCGAGGAAGCAGGTGAAGCACTTCCAGCGGATGAGAAAGAAAAAATCGAAGCGGCCGTTGCTGAGCTAGAAGCAGCACGTAAAGCAGAAGATAAAGAAGCGATCGACGCGAAAGTACAAGCGGTAATCGCTGCATCTCAAAAGCTAATGGAAATTGCTCAGCAGCAGGCGCAACAAGCGCAAGCGGGTGCCGGTGAGCAGCAAGCACAGCAAGATGACAACGTTGTTGACGCTGAGTTTGAAGAAGTTAAAGAAGACAAAAAATAAGATAACCCTCGGGTAATTTTGTTTGAGCACGGGCGTTTGAGGCTACTCTGACGCCCGTAGCTGTATTTAAAGGCAGGTGAAAAGATAAGTATGTCTAAACGAGATTTTTATGAAGTTCTGGGCGTAAGCCGTGATGCCTCAGAGCGAGATGTCAAAAAGGCTTACAAACGCCTTGCGATGAAATTCCACCCCGATCGCAATCAGGGTGATGATCAGGCGGCTGAGAAGTTCAGAGAAGTTAAGCAAGCATACGAAATCCTCACAGATCCACAAAAGAGAGCCGCTTATGATCAATATGGTCATGCAGCTTTTGAACAAGGTGGAATGGGCGGCGGCGGTTTTGGCGGCGGCGGTGCTGATTTCGGTGATATTTTCGGTGATGTGTTTGGTGACATTTTCGGTGGCGGTGGCCGTCGTGGTGGCCAGCAGCGTGCCCAGCGCGGTGCGGACTTACGCTACAACATGGAACTGACATTGGAAGAAGCGGTACGCGGTTGCTCGAAAGAGATCCGCGTTCCTACGCTTGTTCACTGTGATACGTGTGAAGGTAGCGGTGCGAAGAAAGGCACGTCAGCAACGACGTGTGGCACATGTCATGGCCAAGGCCAGGTACAAATGCGTCAAGGCTTCTTCGCGGTACAGCAAACCTGTCCACACTGTCACGGTCGCGGTAAGCTCATCAAAGAGCCATGCGGTACCTGTCACGGTCAAGGCCGTAAAGAAGAAACCAAAACCTTGTCTGTTAAGATCCCAGCAGGGGTGGACACGGGCGATCGCATCCGTCTTTCCGGTGAAGGTGAAGCGGGCGAATTTGGTGCACCAGCCGGCGACTTGTACGTACAGGTTCACGTGGCCCAACACCACATTTTCGAGCGTGATGGCAACAACTTGTACTGCGAAGTACCAGTGAGCTTCACCATGGCAGCACTTGGCGGTGAAGTTGAAGTGCCGACCCTTGATGGCCGTGTGAGTTTGAAAGTCCCATCTGAAACGCAAACGGGCCGTATGTTCCGTATGCGTGGCAAAGGGGTGAAATCCGTGCGCGGCGGCGCAATGGGCGATCTGATCTGTAAGTTGGTGGTGGAAACACCGGTTAACTTAAGCTCACGCCAGAAAGAACTGCTGCAAGAGCTGGAAGAAACCCTTGGTGGCACTGCTGCGAAAAAGCACAAGCCAAAATCAGAAGGTTTCTTTGACGGTGTGAAGAAATTCTTCGATGACCTGACCGGTTAATACCACAGAATCATAGAAACAAAAAAGCCAGCGAAAGCTGGCTTTTTTTATGGTGAATAAATACGACTACCAACAGCCATCAATCATCGTATTGCCTTTTTTGGCTGTTCCTACCCCTGCCGCATTCAAATATAGCGTTCCGCATTCATCATCGGTTTGGTTTGTCCTGCTTTGAGGCGTGGCAACCAGTTTATAGTTATCCATTCCAGTACCAGAAGCGTCAACAGAGATGTGATAGCGAGTCGTATCAATCTCACAAAATGCACATGTATTACCAGAAATGATCGAATAATCATATGCACCACTTTGGGTGTAATTATCTTCTAATGTTAATTGAATCTTCATTAGATCAGCCATCACTTGGCTGCGATGTCCTTTAAAGGTATGGGCTTGGTAAGATGGATAAGCAATGGCTGTGATGACACCGAGAATGGCAACAGTGATCACTAAGTCGATCATTGTCACGCCTTTTTGATGTTTCATGAACTCTAACCTCACATTTATTCGAGCTAACTCGATATCCCTTTCAATTTCCACTCCCTCATTCTGCGGCGGTGATAACATCTGAATCAAGTTGATCTTTGTCTATCGGCATGTTTATAAAAGGAATTGAGGTATGGCTCGCGAAATGCTGTGTCGATTGCATTTAAGAAGCGATAATCATCAGAATGCAGGCGGATTTACGTTACTCGAGTTGTTAGTCTCCATTTCGGTCATCGCCATTATGATTGCTGCATCTGCGCCATCATTTAGCTCATTGATGGAAAGCAATAACGTGAAGAAATTGGCAACGGAAGTGGAATGGTTGCTGGTGCAGGCTAAATCAGAATCAGTGATGCGAAATGCCAAATTAAAAGTGCATTATGTGCGTGATGACACCAATAAAACGGTATATCAAACAGATGGAGCATGGGTGTTGGTTGTAACCGATGAGGCTGTCGATCCTACTAATATTGCTTCAGCTAAAGCTGCGGCGATTGCGATGGTAGACGGTAAAAACTTTGACGATATAGCTATGAAAGCAACGACTACTTTTGTTTCTCATACGATTGATCCTGTTCGCGCGACGTCCAGTAATCAGGGAAGCTATATGTTTTATAAAGATCAAAGTAAAGACATGGCGGTGAGGATGAGCCAATTCACAGGACGGATTAGAACCTGTGGCATTAGTGGAGACTATTATAGTTATGCAAAATGTAACTAGGCGATTAGATAAGCAGCGCGGCTTTTCCCTTATTGAGTTATTGGTGGCATCTAGTGTCGGCTTAATCGTTCTTGCGACGGTGGGTTCAGTATTTGTTAGCGGACAAAAATTTGCGTCAGATCGGGCAAAGCAATTGATGCTTGCACAAGATATGAATGATGCTATCCGCTTCATAAAAACGGATGTACAGCGTGCAGGTTATAACGCCGATAATACAGGTTCACTTGTATTATCGGGCGCTTTATCAACGATTAGTGCGAATGCTGGTTCGCTTAGCTACGTTTATGAAGATGAAAATAGTAAATGGCGAATAGTCAAGTTTCGACAGAATCCCAATAATCTTCAAAGCCTTCAAATGTGTGTGGATACGGTGTCAAAAGGAGTGCCTGCCATGCCAATTGATGCCAGTTGTAGCGATAGTGGTGTAGTGGAACAGTTACTCGACCTATCACATATTAATGTTACGGGTTTTACAGTGACGCCAACAGTACTCGCAACACCTAGTGCAACCTCAACGTTGTTAACGATTACGCTTTCTGCGTCATTGAAAAATAGTAATTACTCAAAAACTGTGTCGACAACAATTAAAGCTAGGAATTGGAAGTAATGAATACTCAAAAGGGAATGGCGACGTTATTAGTTACCGTCATGTTGTTAGTCGTGTCACTGTTGTTTTCTCTTGCGTCATATAAAAATGTTTTCTACCAGATTAAGCGCACTCAGAATGAGGTAGAAGAGCGACAGTTGCATTGGCGTGCAGAGGGAGGGTTAGAATGTGCTATAGCGCTGAATAATCATACGCCGAGCCTAGGGGTGACAGGGCAACCTTATGATACGTGTGACACAAATGATTTAACCTTAACGGCTACGCTGTTTTCGGGCACTCAGTATCTGATTACATCAAAGTTTCAGAAGGATAGAGGTCAAACAACGCTCTATAAAAAGATTAAAACCAACCCGCGTACCACTGGGGCAATTCAGGCGATTTCAGACTTGAAATTGGTTGGTTCATATAACATTAAACCTGATGTTGATGGTCCGCTGTCTGATACAGGTAAGTTTAAATGTGTCTCTGTGCGTTATGGCGCGAACTTTTTTGCAGAAGGTGCAGTGAAAGTGAATGATCCCGCCTTAAATGGGCCATACCCAGGATTTAGTGGGCAATGTGGAGCGGAGTACGCGACAGATACATTTGCGGACCTTGGAACAAATGATGCAAATATTAATGCACAAGTGACGCCACCTAGTGCGACGGGGCCGTTGCGGCTTGATTTTATAAAAGATTTAAATATGAATCCCTTTGAAAGCTTTTTCTATCGGCCTCGAGATGAAATTGCAGAGGTAAAAAGCGAGTTTACCGTGATTACGGGGTCGATTGCTGCCGCAGATACGGCAACGGCGACGCGTTGTGATACCAAAATTAAACAAGCATTTCAAACGACGGATAAAGTGTGGGTGGAGGGTAACTGTGATTTGTTGGATGGCACTGGTTTAAATGGTTTTCCTGAAACACCACGTGTATTAGTCGTTGAAAATGGCATTCTCGCCTCTTTTGGTTCGGCAGTCTTTAACGGTGTGGTTTATCATCTTACCGATCCTGTAGCCTATCCAATAGTCGATATGACGACAGCTTGGACAGGTATAAAAAGTGGCGATACGCTTGCTGCCGGAGATAAAGTGAAAGGGGTGTATTATCAGGCAGGTTCGTTCCGTCCCACAGGAGGGCTAGTCTTGGATACCAGAGGCGGCCTGTCTGTTCTTCGTTCAGGGTTTGATTTAACATTTGTGGGCGGCTTGAACCCGAATAATCCACCGCAAACTGTGTATTGGGTTGAGGGCTCATGGAATGATATCTAAGTATAAAGGTTTTAGTCTGATAGAAGTACTCGTATCGATGTTAGTGCTGGGGGTAGGAGTCTTAGGATTGATAAAGCTTCAAACTTATATGGAAGTGAAATCAGATAATGCCTTAACAACGATAGATGCTTTGTATTTAGCGGAAGAAAAATTGGAAACGTTCCGTACGCGCTCACAGAGTGCGGCGACAGGGACCATGCTTTACAGTGCGATTACGAGTGGTTCTGAATCACTGACAGTTGCGGGTAAACCGGCAGACCGTATAGTGGCTGTAATCGATGACTCACCAGTCGTTGGGTCAAAGAAAATTACGGTAACTGTGGGTTGGAATGATCGTTGGGAGACACGGCAGGAAGTGAAGTTAGAAACGGTTATTTCAAAGTACAATGAGTTTGATGATTGATTTACCAACAAAACACAGCGTTTAGGCTGTGTTTTGTTCGATTGGCCTGGTGTGAGGAAATATCGCTTGTCACATTCAATTTCGCCCCTATAATGCGACCTCACTGACACGGACAGCGGCGCTAGCCGGTAACGTAAGTCAGTATTGTTCTTTAACAATTTGACCATGCAATCTGTGTGGGCACTCGTGAAATGATAGTCAACAAAAGAATTATCAATGATACTGAGTGACCAATACAAAATGACGCAAGTTATTTTGGCACAGTCAATTCGTTCGTTACTTCGGTAATGAACAAAAACAGTTTTTCATTGAGCCGCTATTTATAGCAGCAAACACTTTTAATTGAAGAGTTTGATCATGGCTCAGATTGAACGCTGGCGGCAGGCCTAACACATGCAAGTCGAGCGGTAACAGGAAAGAAGCTTGCTTCTTTTGCTGACGAGCGGCGGACGGGTGAGTAATGCCTGGGAACATGCCT
>NZ_JAKJSN010000059.1:0-32261 GCF_050337005.1 Photobacterium japonica
AAGCTGTACAGATAAAGAAAACAGTAAAAGTAATATGGCAAACCTTATGACTTTTCACCGCCAGAACAGTAAGTCATTGAAAAATAAGGGTTTAATTGAAATCGCAATAGATTGTACAGGCTTTTGAGCTTTTAGAACATAATACCTAAAAAGCTGTACACCTTGGCTATCCATTAAAAATCAACAAGTTACACAACACACCGCCGACCTCAACTTACCAGACAAAAGTTGTACAGAAAAAACATGAACTATTAATGGTAAGGTGTACATCTCATTCCCCCCCTCACGGGTAAGAAATGCCCCAGCACGATATCCTTTTCTATACATGCCGTGATCTCATGCACGCTTTCTTTTCCTTGATACAAACGAATATCTATTACGGAGGTACGTTTACAGATGAATATGTTAGAATATGGCACTCATTTGCTTATATTTTGAGGTCATATGGCAAACAAGAGGCCGTTGTTGGAAACCGCCCAGCAGCTCTGTGAGCAACGGGGAGTAAGGCTTACACCTCAAAGACTTAAGACATTATCGCTGATCATTGAACAACGCCGTTCAATCAGTGCTTATGAACTTTTAGATCTTTTACGAGAGAGCGAGCCCCAAGCCAAACCGCCCACCGTTTACCGTGCACTCGATTTTCTTCTCGCCCAAGGCTTTGTACATAAGGTTGAATCAACCAATACCTATATTGCCTGTTGTTTACTCGAGCATGCCGATCACTGCTCACAGCTGTTGATCTGTGATGCATGCGGGGCAGTCGAAGAATGCCATGATGACGAGCTGGCCAAATTACTCCGCCATCGCGCAGAGCAAAATGGATTTGCTATTACCCATCATGTAGTAGAAAGCCATGGCATATGCCAGCAGTGTAAAGATAACTAAGTGTTTTATTGAAACAGAGACCATCGTGATCAAATTATGCGCGCAGAATTCGTAAACCCTTTTTTGGCGTCATTGTTGAATGTGCTAAAAACCATGGCGTCCATGGAGCTGGCGCCACAAAAACCTCGTCTTAAACGCGACCAAGTGGCTCGAGGGGATGTCTCAGGCTTGATCGGTATGATTGGCCCGACGACGAAAGGCTCTATGTCGATCACTTTTGATGAATCCTTAGCACTGGAAATCATGCAGCGCATGCTGGGTGAACGCCCGCTCGGGATCAATGAAGAAGTCACCGACATGGTGGGGGAAATCACCAACATGGTCACAGGGGGCGCCAAGCGTATGCTGGCCGACCAAGGCCATGACTTTAATATGGCCACCCCTGCCGTGGTGTCCGGCCGCGGCCATACCATTACTCACAAGTGTGACGGTACCATCATCATCATGCCGTTTACCTCAGAATACGGCCAAGCGTTTATCGAGATTTGCTTCGATAGCTAAGCCGCATACCCCGTGTCGTATACCGTCAGCCTCGGCAGCATACGACACGTCGCTTTATCTTCAATTTTATCACTTTGATTTTTCTGTGAACTTGCCACAATTCTTGGACAAAAAACTACCAACTGTCACATATTCGATCTAGACTCAGTATGCTAGATAAGCATCAGAGCGCGTATTGCGCCATGCTTTCTGCCGCATCACTTGCTTGATACGTCACACAGTACGTAACAGCAAGCAAGGAAATATCCACATTCAAAGGAAAGATCGAAACATGAGCAAACTGACTGGAACCGTAAAGTGGTTCAACGATGAAAAAGGCTTTGGCTTCATTTCTGGCGCTGACGGCAAGGATGTCTTCGTCCACTTTAGTGCAATTCAGGCGCAAGGCCGTCGCTCTCTGCAGGAAGGTCAAAACGTCGAGTTTATCGTCACTGATGGTCAGAAAGGTCCGCAAGCAAGTGAAGTGGTAGCACTGTCTTAAGATCCTCTGTCATACCGATAAAAAAAACGCCGCAAATTGCGGCGTTTTTATTGTTCTCAGCAAATCATCTCGCCAATAGGCTTAGCGACGCCACTGTTTGAATGCATTGATCAAGCCGTTGGTTGAACTGTCATGGCTTGTCACCGCACTGCCATCCGTTAGTTCAGGCAGAATGTTGTTAGCCAGTTGTTTACCTAGCTCAACACCCCACTGATCAAAGCTGAAGATATTCCAAATCACACCTTGGGTGAAGATCTTGTGCTCGTACAGGGCAATCAATGAACCCAATACCGCCGGTGTCACTTGCTTCACAAGGATAGAGTTGGTTGGACGGTTGCCGTTGAACACCTTAAATGGTACCAATTCAGCCACTTCTTCCAGTGTCTTACCAGCCGCTAGGAACTCCGCTTCTACCTGCTCTTTGGTCTTACCGAATGCTAATGCTTCCGTCTGTGCAAAGAAGTTCGCCATCAGTTTAGGATGGTGATCGCCCAGTGGGTTGTGGCTGATTGCAGGCGCGATGAAGTCACACGGGATCAACTTGGTGCCTTGGTGGATCAACTGGTAGAACGCGTGCTGACCGTTTGTTCCTGGCTCACCCCAGATGATTGGACCCGTTTGGTAATCAATTGGGTTACCACCGCGGTCAACACACTTACCGTTTGATTCCATGTTACCTTGCTGGAAGTACGCAGCAAAACGGTGCAGGTACTGATCGTACGGCAGGATAGCTTCCGATTCTGCACCGTGGAAGTTGTTGTACCAAATACCGATCAACGCCAAGATCACAGGCAGGTTCTGCTCAAGCGGTGCTTGGGCAAAGTGCTGATCCATCGCGTGTGCACCGTCAAGCAATGCCACGAAATTATCAAAACCAACAGACAGGCTGATAGACAGACCGATCGCGGAACACAGTGAGTAGCGACCGCCAACCCAGTCCCAGAACTCAAACATGTTGTCGGTATCAATACCGAACTCAGACACTGCCTGACCGTTGGTTGATAGGGCCGCGAAGTGTTTCGCAACATGTGCCGCATCGCCCGCTTCCGCCAAGAACCAGTCACGCGCCGAATGCGCATTGGTCATGGTTTCTTGGGTGGTGAAGGTTTTGGAGGCAATCAAGAATAGGGTGGTTTCAGGGTTAAGCGGCTTTAAGGTTTCCGCAACGTGCGTGCCGTCGACGTTAGACACGAAGTGCATGTTCAGGCGAGTTTTGTATGGGACCAGTGCTTCTGTCACCATGTAAGGACCCAAGTCCGAACCACCGATACCGATGTTCACAATGTCAGTGATCGCTTTGCCGGTGTAGCCTTTCCACTCACCGTCAACAATGCGAGACGTGAACGCATTCATCTTCTCAAGCACCGCGTTCACCGCAGGCATCACATCTTCACCGTCTACCATAATTGGCGTGTTGCTACGGTTACGCAGCGCAGTGTGCAGCACGGCACGATCTTCTGTCTGGTTGATTTTCTCACCGCTAAACAGCTCAGCAATCGCCGCTTTCACTTCCGTTTGCTCAGCCAGCGCCTGCAATTTCGCCATGGTTTCTGCAGTGATAAGGTTCTTAGAGTAATCCAGAAGGATATCATCACCAAAATTGGCTGAGAACGTGTTGAAACGCTCGCTGTCCTTGGCAAACAGATCACTGAGCTGCTGGTCTTTCGTTGCTTCGAAATGGGCAGTCAGCGCTTTCCACGCCTCAGTATGAGTTGGATTGATATTTTTCAACATGTGAAGTTCCTGATTTTTAATTGTTAATCCATTAGCCTAGTCAGAATCATCCAAGCTACGGATCCCCGATCTAAGTGCATAGTGTTAGGACGCGTTGCCCCAAGTGTAGTGCAACCCGCGCCGTCCTCACTATGTTTGTAATTTTACAACTTATGAATAATTATGACGCGAAGCCTTGCCTACCTGCATTGCGTCAGGTCACGAAATGACAGAGTAAATGATAGGCAGGATGATGCGCAACATGTTCGACCAATATCACACTTATTGACGAATAACGAAAGAGGAATGAGTAAGATGTGGCTCCAGACAACCATGCAACTTCGCCCCCGTACGCGCGGCTTTCACCTGATCACCGATGAAATTGAACAACATCTGCCCCAACTGCGTCAGATCCAATGTGGCATCGCCCATGTGTTTATCCAACACACCTCAGCCAGCCTGACGTTAAATGAGAATGCCGATCCCACGGTACGCAGTGATATGGAAGCCCATTTTAACCACACAGTACCGGAATGTGCTCCGTTCTACCGCCATACCGATGAAGGCGATGACGACATGCCCGCGCACATCAAAGCCTCACTGCTGGGCAGCAGTGTGAGTGTGCCGATCACACAAGGACGTTTGGCGCTCGGGACGTGGCAGGGCATTTATTTGGGCGAGCACCGCGATCACGGCGGAAGTCGTCGGCTTGTGGTGACCCTGAACGGGGAATGACAGACAGCAAAAAGGCGGGACATGCCCGCCTTCTCGATAAGAAAGATTTTAAAAACAATCAGCGGATTAAAACGGCTGATTGATCATGACACGGAAAATACTGTCTTCACTGCCCCATGCCATTTCGCTGCGAACCACAATCCCTTCTACCTGAAAGCGGATCGCCCCACCCGCACTCCATTTCATGTCACGGTGGAGCTCAGCCAAGTCATACTCGCTGGCCACGCGCCCCACATCGGCAAAGACCACCCATTGCCACCAAGGCACGTCATACCATTCAAACACCGGCCAGTCTTTCAGTGGTTGCCAATCAGGCAGAATCCGGTACTCAAGGCTGTAACTGAGGGCTGAACGATCGACATAGCGCCCACTGGCAAAGCTACGCAAACGGTATAATCCCCCTAATCGCATGCCCGCATACGCCGGAGGACGACGGAACTCGGTGCCCCCGTTGACGGTCTCCGTTTGATCCCAGCTTGGTGTGTCCCCGGTATACAGGTTAAACGCGAGCACCTGTTGATCTAGCACCTCGCCCAGTGGGCCAAGGTTCCAGAACCAGCTTTGGTTCAACTCCCACTTCCACCAACTCGGACGGTCATGACTGCCGGGATCCACTGAGACCGAGAACTGGCTGCGACTGCCTTCTGTCGGGTTGCGCGTGGCATTTCGGTTATCCCAGTCAAAACGGGTTTCCAGCCCCCACACCGCTTCTGCTTCCGTGAAACCAGCGGGGGCAATATCGTGCGTTAGCAGGTTGCTGAACACACGGCTCTGGTAAAAGGGACGCAACTCTAACGTGCTGATCCCACTCTCCCACGGCGTATGCCCGGTTAACTGGCGATTCGGTGTCAATGCCGCGCGTACCCCTTGCGCTTTACCGGCGCCCAGTGGCAGCACATACCGCATCGACACGCGATACCGCGATTCGCTCGCATCTGCGACAACCTTGTCTTCAACCAACGAGTTATTGCTTGTGGCGTCACCCAAGTAATAATCAAATTGTTTGAACTCAGCAGCATATAACTCCGCCCCGAACAACCAACGGCTGTCGAGCCCGAGGCTATAGTTATTGGCTCCTAAGTAGCCCAACCAGGTGCCCTTTTCGGTCACCAAGCCCGCGCCGATCAGGGCTGCCTGAGGTTGCCCCGCGCCTTTCACGATCCCGGCCATCCCAACGGACAACCCCATGGCATCCGTCGAGAAGACAAAAGGCACCACGGCCGTATCCGGCTCCCATGAGGGCCAACCATCCGCTTGCGCGGGCGCTAAACATGAAAAAGCCGCAACAGAAATTGCGGCTTTACAAAGAGGAGTTATACGACTCAAATCCGTCTCTTTTTTTATTATAAATAGGTCATGGCGACACGTGATGTCAGCTTCGTCACCAACTCATAGGCGATGGTACCAATGTGCTCTGCCACCACTTCAGCAGGCAATCCTTCGCCCCACAGTACCGCTTCATCCCCAACTTTGTCGGTGGAATCCGGGCCAAGATCGACGGTCAGCATGTCCATCGACACGCGACCCGCCATCGGTACAATACGGCCATTCACCAGCACAGGCGTGCCATTCGGCGCGGTGCGGGGATAGCCGTCCCCGTAGCCAATCGCAATCACGCCCACTTTGGTGTCACGCTCGCTGGTCCAGATCCCGCCGTAGCCGACGGTCTCGCCTTTTTTCACTTCACGTACCGCGATCACACTGGAAGCCACCGTCATGACGGGCTGCAGCTGGAACGCCGCCGCAGAACGGGTGTCTTCCACGAACGGGGACACGCCATACATGATGATCCCCGGGCGGATCCATTCAAGGTGGCTATCCGGCCATGCTAACACCCCGCCCGACGCCGCCAATGAACGCTCACCTCGGCACCCTTCAGTCAGGTGTAAAAAGGTATCAATCTGATTGGTCGTGACATTGCTGCCCAGCTCATCCGCACAACCAAAGTGGCTCATGTAACGCAACGGCTTGGCCACATTCGGGCAAAGATGTAGACGCGAAACAAACTCCGCAAATTGCTCCGGACGCACACCGAGGCGATGCATACCGGTATCTACCTTCAGCCACACCACCACAGGGCCATCCAATTGCGCCTGCTCTAACGCTTCGAGCTGTTCAATGGAGTGCACCACGGTATGAATATTGTTCGTGACCAGCACAGGCAGATCGGTAGCCGCGTAAAACCCTTCCAGCAATAAGATCGGTTTCACGATCCCGTCGGCACGCAAGGTGAGCGCCTCTTCGATGCGGGCAACCCCAAAGCCATCCACGTCCGGCAGGCTTCGGGCAACATGTGCTAGGCCGTGACCATAGCCATTGGCTTTCACCACCGCCAATACTTTGCTCTGCGGCGCCTGAGCGCGGATCTGGCGAATATTGTGAGTGAGTGCCTGTGTGTTGATATATGCTGTTGCCGCCTTCATCAAAAATCCTACTGTTACTGTGCCGCGAATGTCTGTGTGTTATTCGTCATCAAAAGCCGGGCCGGCATAATTGTCGAACCGTGAAAACTGACCTTGGAACGTTAATCGTACGGTACCGATCGGACCGTTACGCTGTTTACCCAAGATAATTTCGGCAATGCCTTTCAGGGCACTGTCTTCGTGATAAACCTCATCACGGTAAATGAACATGATCAAATCGGCATCCTGCTCGATCGCACCCGATTCACGCAAGTCGGAGTTCACCGGACGTTTATCGGCACGCTGCTCCAACGATCGGTTAAGCTGCGACAGCGCCACCACCGGCACATTCAGCTCTTTGGCCAATGCTTTAAGTGAGCGCGAGATCTCGGCAATTTCCAGCGTACGGTTATCTTGATAACCCGGCACGCGCATTAATTGCAAGTAGTCGATCATAATCATACTTAACCCGCCGTGATCGCGGGCGATACGACGCGCACGAGAACGCACTTCGGTTGGGGTGAGGCCTGAACTGTCATCGATGAACATATTCTTCTTTTCCATCAGAATACCCATCGTCGATGAAATACGCGCCCAGTCTTCATCGTCCAACTGACCGGTACGGATCTTGGTTTGGTCAACCCGTGACAATGACGCCAACATACGCATCATGATTTGTTCGGCGGGCATTTCCAATGAGAAGATCAGTACGGGTTTTTCTTGTTCCATGGCTGCGTTTTCACACAGGTTCATGGCAAAGGTGGTTTTACCCATCGACGGACGCGCAGCGACAATGATCAAGTCAGAGCCCTGCAAGCCTGCCGTTTTTTTATTCAGATCGGTAAAACCGGTCGACACCCCTGTCACACCGTCTTGCGGTGACTGATACAAAATCTCGATACGTTCCAGCGTTTTCTCTAAGATCGTATCAACACTTTGTGGGCCTTCATTTTCCGAGGTGCGCTGTTCCGCGATAGCAAAGACTTTGCTTTCCGCCATATCCAGCAACTCTTCACTGTCACGGCCTTGCGGATCATAACCGGCATCGGCAATTTCGTTTGCGACGCTGATCATTTCTCGGATCAAGGCGCGCTCGCGGACAATCTCGGCATACGCCAGAATGTTCGCCGCCGACGGGGTGTTCTTCGCCAGTTCCGCCAAGTAGGCAAAACCACCGACATCTTCCAGCTTATCCGAACGCTCAAGGTGTTCAGACAGGGTGATCAAGTCCAGCGGCTGACCGCCTTCCAGCAGTGCCGCGGTACCTTCAAAAATAATACGGTGTGGACGACTGTAGAAATCCTTGGCAACGACCTTTTCCGCGACGACATCCCACTTTTCATTATCGAGGATCAAGCCCCCGAGCACTGATTGCTCAGCCTCTAAGGAATGCGGAGCCATCTTGATCGCATCCATCTTGGTGTCTTTCGGGTAATGGGGTTTGTTTTTTTCTGCCATAGGATTTGAAGTGTCTGCCGGAAACTAAGCCGGGCATTATATACTAAGAGTCACCCTATCAATATAGGCCATCTCGCCAATCCGAATTTTCCATCTTATATTACGCCCACTTCGTCCGAGTTCCGTCATCTCGTCTCAATTGTTAACCAAAAGCTGACATAAATGGGGTAAACTGCAGCGTCCTGTTTACTCACCCCGCTGTTCAACCATGAGGAGGCTATTTGGCAAGATCCTTGCTGGCATTGCTGCTGTTTGCACATGCATACGCCTATGCTGCTGATGACGATCAACCAACCCCGATCCCGCCACCGTGGAGTAGCGAGATTGAATTGGGCTACCAGTCGTTAGGGGGAAATTCTGATTCACAAACCCTGAACACCCGACTCGGACTTACTTACGTCAAAAATCAGTATCGTCAGACGGCTGAAGCCAAATACTTACTGGCGGAAAAAGATGGGGAAGAGGATAAGCGCAAAGGCCAAGTGGAGCTGCAAAGCGACATGAAGATCAATGATCGGACCTATGTGCTGGGGAATGCCACGTATGTGGACGACCGCTACGGCCCCTATTTTATTGATTTTACCCTCGCGACCGGTCTGGGTTACCAGTTGATTCGCCGTGAAACCTTCCAGATGGAAGTGGAAGCCGGCCCGGGCTACCGCCATCAAGAGCCCAATGTCGATGAGATTGATGACGACGACATTATTCTGCCCGACATGGTTGATGAACTGATCCTGCGTGGCAGCGCTAAGATGGCCTGGAAGCCCTCAAAAGATGTTGAGTTCACCGTGCGAATGACGGGCATTGCTGGCAACAGTAACAGCACGATGGAAACTGAGGTGAACCTCACCACCGCCATCAACGATCACGTGGCCATCAAACTCAGCAATACCCAAAAGCTCAATAGCTGGGTTCCCGATGGGCTGAAACGGCGAGATTCGGCCATGACAGTCAACTTGCTGTTCAAAATATGATGCGCCAGCAAGGGCGCATGCCATTGCCCGCTCTCTGCCAAATCACAGGCAAAAAAAAACCAGCCCGAAGGCTGGTTTTTTATTTCACAATAAACGATTAAGCTTCAGCTACAACGTTTAGAGTGATTGTTGCGAATACGTCAGAGTGAAGCTGAATGCTCACTTCGAATTCGCCAGTCGTACGTAGTGCGCCTTCAGGAAGACGAACTTCGCTCTTCGCTACTTCAACGCCAGCTGCAGTAATTGCATCAGCGATGTCACGCGTACCGATAGAACCGAATAGTTTACCTTCGTCACCAGCTTTAGAAGCGATAACTACAGCTTCAAGCGCGTTTAGTTTTTCAGCGCGAGCTTCACAAGCAGCTAGTTGCTCAGCAACTTTAGCTTCTAGTTCTGCACGACGAACTTCAAACATTTCAACGTTAGCTTTAGTTGCCATAACTGCTTTACCCTGTGGGATAAGGAAGTTACGAGCGTAGCCCGCTTTAACGTTAACCTGATCGCCTAGGCCACCTAGGTTACCGATTTTATCAAGTAGAATAACTTGCATTATCTTGTCCTCTTAAACTTAATTAAACCGCTACCGATTACAGATGCTTATCTGTGTACGGTAGAAGTGCTAGGTAACGAGAACGCTTGATAGCGCGAGCTAGCTGACGCTGGTATTTAGCGCGAGTACCAGTGATACGGCTAGGTACGATTTTACCAGCTTCAGTGATGTAGTTTTTTAGAGTTGCTACGTCTTTGTAGTCAATCTCTTGAACGTCTTCTGCAGTGAAACGGCAGAATTTACGACGACGGAAGAAACGTGCCATGGGCTTATCTCCTGAACTAAATTTTTTCAATGTGGTCAGCATGCAACACTAATTTTCCCAAGCCATTACGACCGGTCTGGTAAGAAACAAAGCCCCCTACCTTAATGTGGCTGCCGACAGCTAAATCTTGAGTGATACTTTGTTGACCTTGCCCGCTCACTACCACGTTAATGTAGCAATACACTTGCCGTGGCAGATTCGCTTCTTGCTGGTAGGAACGATGCTCAAGCACAAAGTGACAATGAGGGATCCCTGCCAGCGACCGGCTTCGTTTGGGGTCTTTGGCGATAACGCCAGACAACACCAGACGATTGGTCATCTAGTAATTACTCAGCTGCTGCTTCGTCTTCAGACTGTGCAGTTTCTGTACGCTCTTCACGCTTAGAAATACGCTCTTCTTTAGCCTTCATCATTGGAGATGGCTCAGTGATAGCGCCTTTAGTGCGCATGATCATGTTACGGATCACAGCATCGTTGAAGCGGAAGTTAGACTCAAGCTCGTCAATTACAGACTGCTCTGCTTCTACGTTCAAAAGAACATAGTGAGCTTTGTGCAGTTTGTTGATTGGGTAAGCCATTTGACGGCGGCCCCAATCTTCTAGACGGTGAATCTGACCACCAGAATCTTTGATAGCACCAGTGTAACGCTCGATCATGCCAACAACTTGTTCGCTCTGATCTGGGTGCACCATGAATACGATTTCGTAATGACGCATGGGTTGCTCCTTACGGATTATTCAGCTTCTCGATTTGGCTCGGTCATCCAGGAGAAGCAAGGAACTAAAAGAAAAATAACCGAGAATTTGGAGGCAGAATAGTATAGAGAATGGACAATTTAAGCAAGCACATTTTATCGGTCTGGCGAAGATATCTGACGAAATAAAATGGCACGGCTATTCAGACAGATAGACGTCTACGCCCTTGCCCTCTCCCGCTTATCGCCGTATACCGCCAGCATAAAAAAACCGAGCACACACAAATGTGCATGCTCGGTTTTTGTGATTAAACGGCAGAAAAATACCCGCCTATCCTCTGACCATTACTGGCGCTGACGTACCGCTTCAAACAGGCAAATTCCTGTTGCAACAGATACGTTCAGGCTTGATACAGACCCCGACATCGGGATTTTGATCAGGTCATCACAGGTTTCACGCGTCAGACGGCGCATGCCTTCCCCTTCTGCGCCCATCACGATAGCCAACGGCCCGGTCAGTTTGCTCTGGTAGATGTCATGCGTCGCTTCACCCGCGGTACCCACCACCCACACACCTTTGTCTTGCAACGCACGCAGCGTACGGGCCAAGTTGGTCACACGGACCAATGGCATGATTTCTGCCGCACCACAGGCCACTTTACTGGCGGTTGCATTCAGTTGGGCTGAGCGATCTTTCGGTACAATCACCGCGACCGCACCAGCGGCATCCGCATTACGTAAACACGCTCCCAAGTTGTGTGGATCGGTCACGCCGTCCAACACCAACAGCAATGGGTTTTCTTGGCCGGCCAGCAAGTCATCAAGATTGTTCTCGTTGTACTGCTTACCCGGACGCACACGGGCAATAATGCCTTGGTGTGATGCGCCATTGACTTTGTCATCCAGCGCTTTACGACCCGCTTGCTGAATGGTGATCCCCAACGTTTGTAGTTCGTTGATCACAGGTAGAAGACGGTCATCTTGACGATCTTTCAATACAAACACTTCAATGAAGCGCGATGGATCCGAAGCCAGTACGGCGTTCACGGCATGAATGCCGAAAATCATGTCATTACTCATGGATTAATTCTTCTTTGCTTCTCGTTCTTTTTTACCCGCCCGCTGTTTTTTGCGCGCTTTGGTCGATTTTTTCTTGCGCTTCGGCTTATCACCGTCTGCCGCGTCATGCTTACGGCCCGCAGAAGGCTTATCACCCTCTGATTTCGGGATTGCACCGGCTTTCAGTTTCTGGCGAACCGAAGAACGCTCTTTCTTCGGCTTATCACCCGACTCTGGCTTCGCATCGCCGCCTTCTACGCGATACGTTTTCAGGCTTTGGCGTTGCATGCCTTCAGCCTTACGCATACGCTGCTTTTTCTCACGGCCTTGACCGTCACGCGCTTTATTCTCACGCTCTCTCGCCGTTTTACCTGCACCACGAGGTTTACGGGTGCTGCCGACGATATCAAAGTCGATTTGACGATCATTCAAGTTGATGGAGGCCACTTTCACCTTCACCGTGTCCCCGAGACGGTAGACAAGACCAGAGTTATCACCAATCAGACGCTGACCAATCGGATCGTACTGGTAGTAATCGTTCGCCAGGTTTGAAATGTGTACCAAGCCATCGATGTTCAACTCATTCAAACGAACAAAGAAACCAAAACCGGTGACGTTGGCAATCACACCGTCAAACTCATCACCCACGTGATCTTGCATGTACTCACATTTGAGCCAATCAGCGACATCACGGGTTGCATCATCGGCACGGCGTTCAGTCATCGAGCACTGTTCACCCAAGGTGTCCATGTCATCAAACGAGTAATGGTAACCCCCGGTTGGGGTCCAGCGTTCTTGGTTCGCACCGGCTTCTTTCGCTACAAGGTACTTCAAAGCACGGTGTAGCGTTAAGTCAGGGTAACGACGAATTGGCGAAGTGAAGTGCGCATACTGGCTCAGTGCCAAACCAAAGTGACCGATATTATCGGCTTGGTATGCCGCTTGCTTCATCGAGCGCAGCAACATGGTTTGGATCAGTTCTTTATCGGGACGATCTTGGATCATATTTGCCAAGGCCGCATAGTCTTTCGGTGACGGCTCTAGCCCACCCGATAGCTGCAAGCTCATCTCGCCCAAGAAGTCACGGAAGCCCGTTAGACGCTCTTCACTTGGCGTATCATGCACACGGTACAACGCGGGCTCTTTCGCTTTATCGACAAAGCGAGCAGAGGCAATGTTAGCCAAAATCATACATTCTTCGATGATCTTGTGCGCGTCGTTACGGATAGCAGGCACAATACGATCAATCTTACGATCCGCATTGAAGATAAACTGCGTTTCAATCGTTTCAAACTCAATCGCACCACGCTCTTCGCGCGACACCTTCAGCACTTTGTACATGCTGTACAATTCTTCAAGGTGTGGCACCAATGGGGCATAACGCTCACGCAGGGCTTCGTCGCCGTCCAGCATTTTGCTGACTTTGCTGTACGTTAAGCGCGCGTGTGAATTCATCACGGCTTCGTAGTGCTTGTAACCTGACAGTTTACCGGCATCTGAAATGGTCATTTCACAGACCATACACAAACGATCAACTTGTGGGTTCAATGAACACAAGCCATTAGATAGCACTTCAGGCAACATCGGGATCACTTGCGACGGGAAGTACACCGAGTTTCCGCGCTTGATCGCTTCGTTGTCCAATGCCGTACCCGGACGGACGTAGTAGCTCACATCCGCAATCGCGACCCATAAACGCCAGCCACCGGACTTTTTACGCTCACAGTACACTGCATCATCGAAGTCACGGGCATCTTCGCCATCAATCGTGACTAACGGCAAGCTGCGCAAATCAACACGGCCTTGCTTGGCTTCTTCCGGTACTTCTTCGGCCAGTCCCTGAATTTGCTTATCAACTTCAGACGGCCACTCATGCGGAATATCATGCGTACGCAGCGCAATTTCAATTTCCATGCCCGGCGCCATATTCTCGCCCAGCACTTCAACGACTTTGCCCATCGCATTGTATTGGCGAGTGGCACGCTGGCCCACTTCAACCACCACAACGTTACCCATACGAGCACCCATGCGGTGTTCGTTCGGGATCACGATGTCTTGTGCAATGCGAGAGTCATCCGGCACCACGTAGCCCATGCCGTCTTCAATGAAGAAGCGACCGACAATTTGGCCTTCATAATGCTTAATGACACGCACGACACGGCCTTCACGGCGGCCACGCTTATCCGTACCGGCAACTTGTGCCAAGATGTAATCACCGTGGATCACGCCACGCATCTGATGATGAGGCAGCATGAGATCTTCGTCTTTGGCATTGGTGCCTTCTGGACGTAAGAAACCAAAACCATCACGGTGGCCGATCACATGGCCTTTAATTAAATCGAGACGTTCCGGCAAGGCGTAACATTGACGACGCGTGAAAATCAGTTGACCGTCACGCTCCATCGCGCGCAGTCGGCGGCGTAGGCCTTCGTACTGATCATCACCTTCGAGCTTTAGCTCGGCAAACAGTTGATCGCGGCTTATTGGCGCGGAAAACCCACGGATCACTTCTAGCAGCATTTCTCGGCTAGGGATCGGGTTTTCATAGTTGGAAGCTTCGCGATCGCGAAAAGGGTCGACCGGTAAATCGGTGGTACCTTTTGACATAATTTGATCCAAGTTGGCGAAGTTATAACTGTAGTATATCTAGGCCATGGGTGAACAGACGGGAGCCAACTCGAACTTCGTGGCTCCCCTTAGATTGAGAAGTTATTGATAGGTGTTGCGATTAATCAATCGGTTGATCCAGCAACACACGCAACGGTGGATTGTCATCAATCAAACTGGCGAGAGAGTGCTGATCAAGCTCGGCCAAAAACGCTTGGCGCGCGGAAAACAACATGCCTTTCAGGCGACAAGCCGGAGTAATGTGGCAGAACGCTTCGCTGCAATTAACGATTTGCAGAGGCTCGATAGCTCGCACGACATCTCCGATCACTATTTGGTCAGCAGGCCGACCTAGACGGATCCCGCCATTTTTTCCACGTACGGTTTCGACATACCCGAGTTGGCCAAGCTTATTAATAATTTTCACCATGTGGTTACGGGACACCCCGTAGACATCCGTCACTTTGGTGATGCTTGCCAGCTCCCCTTGTGGCAGGGTCGCGAGGTAAATCAAGGCTCGCAGGCCATAATCGGTAAAACTGGTCAACTGCACAATAACTCCTCCTGCTGACATTTTAATCTGGATATTGACTAAAAGATACAGATAAGATACAAGTTATAACATGCATTACAAATACAACAATAGCAGGTAAGCCCATGCTCAGCCCAGACACCATCACGCTCATCAAAGCCACCACTCCCGCTGTCGCACAGACCGGCCCCGCGCTTACCGCCCATTTTTATGCGCGTATGTTCGCGCATAATCCTGAGCTAAAAGACATCTTCAACATGAGTAACCAGCGTAATGGCGATCAGCGCGAAGCCCTGTTCAACGCCATTTGCGCCTATGCCACACATATCGATAACCTTGCGGCGATATTGCCTGCGGTAGAAAAAATCGCCCAGAAACACACCAGTTTCCTGATCACAGCCGATCAATATGCCCTTGTCGGTGAACACTTATTGGCGACCATTGATGAACTCTTGTCGCCCGGGCAAGCCGTGCTCGATGCGTGGGGGGAAGCGTATGGCTTACTGGCTAATATTTTTATTCAACGCGAGGCAGCGATTTACCAAGATACCGCCGCACAAACAGGCGGCTGGCAAGGCCTGCGCCCATTTGTGGTGAGCGAGAAGCAAGTGGAAAGTACGGTGATCACCCGTTTTACGCTGACCCCGAGTGATGGCGGCACCGTTGCCCCGTTCAAGCCGGGGCAATATCTCGGGCTCTACCTCAAGCCAAAAGCGTTTGAGCATCAGGAAATTCGTCAATACAGTTGTGCATCGGCCCCACAGCGCAATCACTACCGCATTGCGGTCAAGCGGGAAGACGAAGGGCGTGTATCCCGCTACCTCCACCAGCATGTTCAGGTCGGGGATACCGTGCACCTTGTTCCACCCGCGGGCGACTTTTTCCTTGAAACCACACCCACCACACCGGTAACGCTGATCTCTGCTGGCGTGGGGCTGACCCCGATGTTGTCAATGCTAGAAACCCTGACGGCCCACCAAGCTCCCGTGCATTGGCTGCATGCCGCCGAAGACGGCGCACACCATGCATTCCGCGATCATGTAACCGCCCTAACGACAGCCCATGATCATCTCACGGCGCAGACTTGGTACCGTGCCCCGCAAGCCAGCGATACGATCGACGTCGATTATCACTTTGCCGGGATGATGGATCTGCAGGCGGTCGCTCCGTTATTGGCCGATCCAGAGATGCAGTATTATTTCTGTGGGCCGGTCGGCTTCATGCAAGCCATCGCGCAGCAGTTGCTGGCGATGGGTGTGACCGAAGATAAGATCCATTACGAATGCTTCGGTCCCCACAAAGTGTTGTAACCGCGCGCGGGTCGTCGAACACCAGCCTTACCGGTATAAAAAAAGAGAAGCCAATGGGCTTCTCTTTTTGGTTGTTCTCTTTATTGGTTATAGCGTGCGCGTCAAGTGGGTAACGGCCTCGGTTACCAAAACGCGTCGCGCCGTTTTGCCCGAGCGATCACATTGGCCGGCATACGATTTTCAAGCCCCTGTCGCAAACGCGCGATCTTCACATGGGTACGCTGATTACCTGTGACGGTGTGATAAAGCCAACGGTAAGCATCCTCGAAATCCAACGGACTGCCATGATCACGCAACAGCAATTCCGCCAATTGAATGCGGGCATTCACATTGCCCATGGCGGCCGCTTCACGCAAATACGGGATCGCACGTTCTTGATCTTGCTGGACCAGTGTTCCTCGCGCGTAATAACGCCCTAGCTGTTCCAACGCCGCGGGTGAACCTTGCTGCGCGGCTAACTGCATGTAGTAAACGCCCAACTCCACATCGCGGGTAACACACACGCCCCAAGCCAGCATATCCCCATACAAAAACTGATACGACGGCGATTCCACACGTATGGCGCGAGCTTCAATGTCTTGCACCAACTGGCAATCATCCGCTTCCACCTGCTGCAGGTGGGTATTATTCTCAAACATGCGGGTCAGTGCATTATCGGTATACACAGGTACCGCCTCACCCACCGTTTCCAAGGCGAAAACAGGGGAAGCCGCGAACAGGGTCAACGCGAGTAATACAGGACGCAACAACATTGAGCATTCTCTCTGGGGATGTGTGCTTTATATCGGCGCAGGCATCCGCAACTTTAGCGAAAATCCCATCCCGCATTTTCACGGCGATATACCCCAAAAAACACGGCGTACCGACATAAAAAAAGCCAACCTGAAGGCTGGCTTTTCATTTCATCTGCATGACAAGCGTCAGGCATTATTCACCGTATGGGTGAACCTTGATGATCGTTTCGTTACGGTCAGGACCTGTCGAAATGATATCGATTGGCACACCGGTTAGCACCTCAATACGTGCGATGTAATCCAGCGCCGCTTGTGGAAGCTGGTCAAGAGAGGTCACACCCACGGTGTTCTCAGACCAACCAGGCATCGTTTCGTAAATCAGCTCTAGGTTCTCGTAAGCATCTGCCGCCATTGGTGATACTTCTAGAAGCTCACCTGATTGCGTTTTGTAGCCTGTGCAGATTTTCAGCTCTTTAAGACCGTCAAGTACGTCTAGTTTAGTTAGACAGAAACCTGAGATAGAGTTGATCTGTACCGCACGGCGCATCGCAACGGCATCGAACCAACCGGTACGACGTAGACGACCTGTGGTTGCACCAAACTCGTGGCCAACAGTACCCAGGTGCTTACCAACAGGATCTTGCTTCTCTAGACCGTCGTATAGCTCCGTTGGGAACGGACCTGCACCTACACGTGTGCAGTATGCTTTCGCGATACCCAGGATGTAACCTAGGTGACGAGGGCCGAAACCAGAACCTGCCGCTACGCCACCAGCTGTGGTGTTAGACGAGGTTACGTACGGGTAAGTACCGTGGTCAATATCAAGTAGTGTACCTTGTGCACCTTCAAACATGATCTTGTCGCCACGTAGACGCGCATCATCAAGTTCTTTGGTCACATCGATAACCATTGCAGTCAGTACGTCAGCTTGTGCCATGACGTTTGCTAGCACTTCTTCGTAGCTAACAGGCTCAGCATTGTAGTAATGCTCTAGCTGGAAGTTATGGTAAGCCATCACTTCTTTTAGCTTTTCAGAAAAAGCGGCTTTGTCGAATAGATCGCCAACACGTAGGCCACGGCGTGCTACTTTATCTTCGTAAGCAGGACCGATACCACGACCGGTTGTGCCGATCGCTTTCTTACCGCGAGCGATTTCACGCGCTTGGTCTAGTGCTACGTGGTACTGCAGGATAAGTGGACAAGCTTCTGACAGGAACAGACGTTCGCGAACAGGGATACCACGAGCTTCCAGTGGTTCCATTTCTTTCATCAGTGCGTCTGGAGAAAGTACAACACCGTTACCGATGATGCATTTAACGTTGTCACGTAGGATACCTGATGGGATCAAGTGAAGGACAGTTTTCTCACCGTCAATGACAAGAGTGTGACCCGCATTGTGGCCACCTTGGTAGCGCACTACATACTTTGCATCTTCAGTCAAAAGATCAACGATCTTACCTTTACCTTCGTCACCCCATTGGGTGCCAAGAACGACTACATTATTTGCCATCTTTCTTCGTCTATCAGTAGTTAAAAAAGGATTCTAGCACCTTTACCCGTTACCTTGCAGTCATTTTTTGACCATGACGGCGTTTTCGCTAGGAACACGGTCACGCTTAAGTGCCAGCGCGATTTACATACTAGTGTACATCATATAAGCAATAACACTGCCTGCCACTACCAGACATCCGCCAATGCGGCGCAGATTATTGTCATCTTGCTGGCTCAGTTGACTGACCATCTCCCGCCATCCTTTCGGTGCTAACAATGGGCCAAGCCCTTCAAACACCAAGACCAATGCCAATGCCATCCATATTGCCTTATCCATCGTGCGGTTCCCCTTTGTATCCCCGTCGGATCATTGCCGCGCAGTATACCGCAATGTGCGGCAGTCACAGGCGTACTTCTATGTTGAACAAGGGATTGGCGCATACGGCCACGCAACAGGCAAAAAAAAAGCAAGACCGAAGTCTTGCTTTTTATTTGTCACAACGTACCGGTCACAACACAGTGATCAGTTGCCGTTGGCATCTTTCATGTACTTGAAGAATTCAGTATTCGGGTCAATAACCAGAATGTCATTCTTCGACTTGAAGCTGTTTTCATACGCTTGCAATGAACGCATGAAGTTGTAGAACGCCGGATTCTTACCGTATGTTGCCGAGTAGATTTCAGCCGCATTCGCTTCTGCACCACCGCGGATCACTAGGGATTCACGGTTTGCAGTCGATAGAATCTCGGTAACCGCAAAGTCAGCTTCTGCACGCAGTACTTCGGCTTTTTCACGGCCTTGTGAACGGTGTTTACGCGCAACCGATTCACGTTCAGCACGCATACGCTGGTAAATCGACTCACTGATCTCTTCCGGTAGGTTGATTTTCTTAATACGGAAATCAACCACTTCCACACCCAGATCGTCCATTACACCGATTTTAATATCAGCAAGCACGTTCGCCATGATTTGGTCACGCTGACCTTCCACAACGTTGCTCACTGGCTTCTCAGCCTCGGCAAGGATAGACGCAACATCATCACTCAATGCCGGTGTAATTGTTGCTGCATCTGTCGACGTAGATGCCGCATCAGCATTGTCGTCTGCCTTCTTACGCTCAGGCCCGGAAACAATCTGCTTGATTTCACGTAAACCGATTTCAGCACGTAGGCTGTCTACCACTTTACGCTTCATCAACCCTTCTGCCGTTGACGCGTCATTACTCGTACTTTGGTAATACTTGTCAAAATCTTTAATACGCCACTTTACGTAGGTATCAATGATCACGTCTTTTTTCTCAGACGTTACAAAACGGTCAGCTTGATCATCCATGGTCTGAATACGCGCATCGAACAAACGCGCCGTATCAAACACCGGTAGTTTAAAATGCAAACCCGGCTCGTACACACGTACAACATTGGAGTCCGCATCTTTTAAGGCACTGCTGAAACGTAGCACGATCGCGCGCTCACCTTCTCGTACCACAAACATGGACATCAACAATGTCGCCACACACACCACAAGCACAGGGACCATTAACTTACGCATAATTAATATCTCCCTTGACGGCCAGTGTCAGGACGCGGTGACGTCGTACTCACTGGAGCGGCTTTCACTTTTTCCAATTCAATACCGTAGTTACCGGTCTTGTTCTGTGGCTGATTGCCTTTCTGATCAGCATTGATCAGCTTATCCAATGGCAAATACAGCAGGTTACCGCTCGATGATGAATCCACCATGACTTTGCTGGTATTGCTGTAAACACGTTCCATCGTCTCAATATACAGACGATCGCGCGTGACTTCTTCTGCCGCCAAGTATTCAGGTAACAGCTTTTCGAACTGTGCTACCTGACCTTGTGCATCGTTAACGACACGCTTGGCATAACCTTTAGCATCGTTGATCACACGTTCTGCACGACCCGTTGCTTTCGGCAAGACATCATTTCGATAAGCTTCCGCTTCACGTAAATAACGCACTTCATCTTCGCGAGAGGCAATAACGTCATCAAACGCATCTTTCACTTGCTCAGGCGGACGTGCCGACTGGAAGTTCACATCGACAACCAACAGACCCATGTCGTAGTTAGCGATGATTGCGTCAATCGCTTCCTGCGTATAAGTACGGATTTCCTGACGACCCGTCGTCAGTGCCTGATCCATGGTGGAGTCACCAATGACGGCACGTAACGCTGAATCGGTCGCCTGGCGCAGACTGTTGTCTGCATTGGTCACGCTGTACAAGTACTTCTCTGGCTCTGCCACGCGGTACTGGACGTCCATTTCAACTTGCACCACGTTTTCGTCTTTGGTCAGCATCAAACCCGAGCTGCTTAGCGAACGAATCGCTTGCACATTCACGGGGGTGACTTGATCAACAAACGTTGCTTTCCAGTTCAAACCCGGCATCACGGTATCGTGGTATTGACCGAAACGCAGCACGACACCACGCTCAGCTTCCCCGATGGTGTAGAAACCGGAGACACCCCATACCGCTGCAGCCAATACTGCAACTACCCCTAAACCTGCAGCACTGCCACCGGTTGAAGGCCCTTTTTTATTACCAAATACGCCACCGAATTTACGACTCAGTTTTGAGAACACTTCATCGAGGTCCGGCGGACCTTGTTCACGACCACCGCGATTATCATTACCCCAAGGGTCTTTATCACGGCCACCGTTGTTTCCAGGCTCATTCCACGCCATTATAGAACTCCATCAACATGATATGACGACAGTTTTTCTTTTACTTTAGCAGCCCATTAAGCAACGATAAAGTCATCTAACGAAGTGCTTTCTCTTTTTTGTAACCGAGACCACTCTGCCAATGGCAAACGAATATCGATTTTGAGATTACCGTCCGGGTCATATTCTTCCTGAACAATACAGCCCAACTGGTAAAATTTACTGCGATAGCGGCCAATATACTGTGGCGGCAAGCACAATGTGTGTTTTACCATGGTGCCTGATAGGCACTCAGTTAATGCGTCAAACAGCAGGTCAATGCCCTGCCCTTCCATCGCAGAAACCCATACCCGACGAGGGACACCCTCATCATCTCTTTCAATACGCGGCGTCGCACCGTCTATATTATCGATCTTATTCATGACCAATAATGTCGGTACGTCGTTGGCTTCGATCTCTTCCAGTACCCCCTCTACCGCTTCGATGTTTTCACGAAAACGATCGTCACTGGCATCCACCACATGCAACAGCAAAGTGGCTTCTTGGGTTTCTTTTAACGTTGCCTTAAACGCCGCCACCAAATCATGGGGCAAGTGGCGAATAAAGCCCACGGTGTCCGCCAAAATAGCCGTACCGACATCCGTGACATCAATTTTACGTAAGGTTGGATCCAAGGTAGCAAACAACTGATCGGCGGCATACACCCCGGCGTTGGTGACACGGTTGAACAAGGTCGATTTACCGGCATTGGTGTAACCCACCAGCGAAATCGTCGGAATTTCGGCACGGTTACGGGCACGGCGGCCCTGATCGCGCTGTTTCGCCACTTTCTCAAGGCGACGCAAAATCGTCTTGATCCGATCACGCAACAAACGGCGGTCCGTTTCCAACTGGGTTTCACCAGGACCACGCAAACCGATCCCGCCTTTTTGACGCTCAAGGTGCGTCCAACCGCGGATCAATCGAGTGGAAATATGACGCAACTGGGCCAACTCAACCTGCAGCTTACCCTCGTGGGTACGTGCTCGCTGGGCAAAGATGTCCAAGATCAGACCGGTACGATCAAGCACTCGGCATTTGCAAATTTGCTCCAGATTTCGCTCTTGCGCTGGAGAAAGAGAATGGTTGAATATGACAATATCAGCGTCTAACGCCCGCACTGTTTCGGCAATTTCCTGTGCCTTACCTTCGCCCACGTAATACTTAGGGTGGGGAGTTTTACGACTACCGGTCACAACCTGTAGCGCATTCACTCCCGCCGAGGAGACCAGCATTTCAAACTCGCTGAGATCTTCCCACTCCCCTTCTTGCGTGAAGTTGATATGAACAAGAATTGCCTGCTCACCGGATTCATAACGGTCAAACAAGCAATCAACTCCTTAACAACGAATAATTATTCTTCTGTTTTTTCCTGAGAACGTTCACCTGTTGCTGGACGATCACCGGCATGGTGATGGTTGACCGGGCGAGCAGGTACCACTGTAGAGATCGCGTGCTTGTACACCATCTGGTTAACGGTATTTTTCAGGAGGATCACAAACTGATCAAATGATTCGATCTGGCCTTGTAGCTTGATGCCGTTTACAAGGTAGATAGATACTGGGATTCTTTCGCGACGCAAAGCGTTCAAAAATGGGTCTTGCAGAGATTGCCCCTTAGCCATTATTTCTTTTCCTTATTTGTTTGTAGTTGTAGTTAGCAACGAACAACATTAAAAATATGCAAAACAGTAGTGAGTATACACGCGATTACAAATCACATCGCACTGCGTCGATGACAGTCTGTAATGCCTGTTCCCCATCACTGCTATCTAACCACGTCAGATCTTTCCAGCTTCTCAGCCAGGTAATTTGACGTTTCGCCAATTGACGGGTGGCGCAGACACCGCGGAAAACCGCGTCATCCAACGAACACGCCCCGTCCAAATACTCCCACATCTGGCGATAACCAACACAACGTATCGAAGGGAGATCGGGATGAAGATCCCCGCGCTCATACAAAGCACGAACTTCCTGTTCAAAACCTGCTTCGATCATTTTTTCAAAACGTTGCTCGATCCGCTGATGCAGTACAACCCTGTCCTTGGGTGTTATTGCAAATTGGTGGACCTTGTATGGCAAGGCCTCACCTTGGATTTTCGTTAATTCCGTTAAAGTGTTACCCGAAATACGAAAAACTTCCAATGCACGAGATAATCGCTGAGGGTCATTTGGGTGGATTCGAGCGCCGGCAACCGGATCAATCCTGACCAACTCTTCATGCATAGCCAACCAACCCTTTTCTGCCGCTTCTTGCTCAATGTGAGCACGAATCGCCGGATCGGCGGCGGGCAATGGTGACAAACCTTCCAATAATGCTTTGTAGTACAACATGGTACCACCAACCAGTAAAGGAATTCGCCCTGCTGCCACTATATCAGCCATTTCTTTCAGTGCATCAGCACGAAAGTCCGCAGCTGAATAACTTTGCGCTGGATCACGAATATCGATCAAGCGATGCGGCGCAAGTGCCAACTCACGAGCATCTGGCTTCGCCGTACCAATGTCCATACCTTTATAAATAAGGGCGGAGTCGACACTTATCAACTCCACAGGCAGTTGTTGGCGTAAACGAATGGCAAGATCAGTTTTGCCCGATGCGGTCGGCCCCATCAAAAAAATGGCCGGTGGTAGTGACTTAGTCATAGTTAAACGCTTCTATCGCTGCGCGCAGATCAACCGGGCGCAACAAATTAGGATAATAAAGTTCAAGTTCGGGGCCCCAGTGCTGCTCCAGCTCCGTGACCAGCCCAATGGCCTGCGACAAGCTAAAGGCCGCCGTCGCCATGACCAGTTGATCGATCAACCAGTCCAATAACTTTTCCCAGCCTTGCTCGGCTTCATCGTCGGCCACCGAGGCCAGATACGCCAACAGGGCAGGGATCAGTTTTTGCAGGTTCTGTTGTCGCAACGGTTGGCTGACAGACAAGATCACCAAACTGTGTTTGTTTTTCGCTTTGAGTTGAATGCCCAACTGTTTGAGCAATAACGCATGTTGTTCTGCACAGTCTATCATATTCGACTCAACAGGCACGGCATGCGGAATCAACAACGGCTGTGGCTTCAACCCTTCGTACTGCGCCTGACGCAATTGCGCCTTCACCACTAAGCGCTGTGCCACGGGCAGTGCTAACAACGCGATCCCTTCATCACGACTAAGCAGCAAATACTGTTGCTCAACCAAAGACAACGCCTTGCCCAACCCGATACCGTTACTGCCACCCAGTGCATCTTGACGACGCGGTGTGGCCGCAGGCATCGGCGCGAGTGAGGCTAATACAGGAGCAGAGGTCGATACAGAAGCTGAGGCCGATGCCGGAGAGAATGATTCTGACGGTACAGACTGTGGCGGTGTCGTTTGCAGTAATCGCTGATACGCCGCGATCTCTGCCGGTGTCGGCCCGTCCTCAGGTCCACGAGCCGCACTCTGGCTCGCCCCTTGATTCGCCCCCTTAGCCGCGCTGTGCCCAGAAGAACGCGGCGTGTGTGTCTGTGCCGCTGTCGGTATCGTGGTCGATGTTGACGTCGAAGAAGAGGATGACGCAGAGGCAGGCGATGCATCACGCCATGAACGCTCTCGTGACGGAGCGTGGGACGCTCCGCCACCGGTACCGGATGCCCGCGCCGTCGCGTCAACCAGCCATGTCTGACTCGGTGCCTGATTCGGGTAGGCTGGTGTGCGAGCAATGGCCTGTAAGGCCGCATGCGGCTCTGCGACAGTTTGTGCTGGCGTGGTGGATTGGGCATACGTCGCCGAATCCGCGTGTTCGTCTGCGCTCCCTTCCGATACCGCCCCGCCCAAATACGTCGATGACGGATGTGCGTGAGCACTGGCGCGTGGCGCAGGGATATGGTGAGCGAGCTCATCATGTGAGCCTTCAATCAAGGCGCTTTGCAGGCCCTGACAGATAAAATCATGCACCAACCGCGCTTGATGAAAACGCACTTCATGTTTGGCGGGGTGCACATTGACATCCACTTGATGCGGATCAACCTCAATGAACAACACATACGCGGCATATTGTTCAGGCGCCAGACTGGTTTCGTACGCTTGACGAATCGCGTGGTTGATCAGCTTGTCTTTCATCATGCGTCCGTTCACGTAACAATATTGAATATCGTTCTGTGCACGTGCGCCCTGAGGGGTACAAAGCCAGCCCGTCAGTTTCAAATCGCCATGGGCCAATTCCACCGCCAGCGCATGATCCAAAAACGGGTTACCGCATACCGCGGCTAACCGACGTTCTTTTTGAATCTGAGTGCTGGCCGCACGGTATTGGCGTACCATTTTTCCGTTATGCCGCAAATTGATGGTCACATCCATACGGCTCAACGCGATCCGTTTGAGCAACTCATCAATATGGGCAAATTCGGTTTTCTCGGTACGCAAGAATTTACGTCGGGCGGGCGTGTTGAAAAACAAATCCAACACTTCCAAGGTACTGCCGACCGGATGCGCCGCAGGCTTGAGCTGCACCTCCATGTCGCGTCCTTCGGCATACGCCGCCCACGCTTGTTCTTGGTCTGCCGTGCGTGAGGTTAAGGTCAGGCGGGAGACCGAGCTAATACTGGCCAACGCCTCGCCACGAAAGCCGAGGCTCACTATGGCTTCCAGATCATCCAACGTGGCGATCTTGG
Source organism: Photobacterium japonica (assembly GCF_050337005.1). Classification (NCBI taxonomy): domain Bacteria; kingdom Pseudomonadati; phylum Pseudomonadota; class Gammaproteobacteria; order Vibrionales; family Vibrionaceae; genus Photobacterium; species Photobacterium japonica. Next base: position 25,756 of record NZ_JAKJSN010000059.1, read on the forward strand.
ACGTCGCGTGGCGACTCAACGCCAAGCCGAGCTCGTCTTTCGGGATCCCTTTACCGTTATCCCGAATACGGATGGTGCGGCTGCCGCCTTTATCGATATCAATATCGATCCGGGTGGCACCGGCATCCAAACTGTTTTCGACCAGCTCTTTCACCACCGAGGCTGGACGTTCCACAACTTCGCCAGCGGCAATTTGGTTTGCCAACCGGGCGGGTAAGATCTGAATAGGCATAGATTAACTACTTGGTATGGTCAGTTTCTGACCCACGGCTAATTGATCGGAACGCAGCTTATTGGCACGGCGCAGGCTGTTAATGCTGACCCCATAATGGGCCGCAATTTTGCCAAGGAATTCTCCCCGCTTCACCGTGTGTTTCACTGCGCGACGCTGGCTCACATCAATCTTCAACGTCTGTCCCACTGCCAGTTCATCCGAGCGCAAGCGATTTGCACTGCGAATACTGGACAATGATACGCCGTATTGATTGGCGATTTTACCCAAAAACTCCCCGCGCTTGACGGTATGCGTCACGGTCTTCTTCGCGGGCGCTTTCTGCGTCGTTGAACGCGATGAAGACGTACTGCTCTTTTGCGCCGTACTTGAAGTATGGCTGACCGCCGGTGCTTTACCGGGGATCATCAAGACCTGACCCACACGCACGGTATTGGATTTCAGATTATTCGTGGTTTTGATCGCCGCTACCGTTGTGCCATATTTGTTGGCAATCACACTTAATGACTGCCCACGCGCGACCGTGTGCTTCTTGCTTTGATGGCGCGAAGCAAACAAGGTGCCTTCCGGCGGTTTCGCATTAAAATACGCGAGAATGCCACGGTACACCGCATCCGCCAGTTTGTTCTGATGGCTGGTCGCATTCAACAAGCGCTCTTCTGTCGGGTTCGTGATAAAGCCGGTTTCCACCAACAAAGAGGGAATATCCGGTGATTTCAACACGGCCAAACTCGCGTGCGCGGGTTTGCTCTTATGCAACGAGGTCACGCCTTTCAGCTCTTTCAGTACGCGAGACGCAACGTCATAGCCTTCTTTTTGCGAATGGCTAAACTGCAAGTCCAACACGGCCATGCTCAGATACTGATCTTCATTGTCGCCGGACAGCACATCGCCGCCGCCTAACAATTCCGATTGCTTCTCATGTTGCTCCAGCCAGCGACCAATCTCGGTATTGGCACGACGGGTATTCAATACCCAGACGGATGCCCCCCGTGGTTTCGGTGAGGTGAAACCATCCGCATGGATCGAGACCAACAAATGCGCCTTGTTCTTACGGGCAATGTCCGAACGCTTGTTGAGGTTCACAAAGTAATCCCCTTGACGCGTCAGCACCGCTTTCATTCCCGGCGTGGCATTGATCCGTGCCATCACTTTTTTGGAAATGGTCAGGGTAACGTTTTTCTCGTATTTACGGCTTGGCCCTATCGAGCCGGGATCTTCCCCGCCATGCCCGGGGTCAATGGCAACAATGATGTCTTCATTGCCATACGGCAAGATCGCTTTGGCGTTCGCGACCGATTGGCTCACCGTAGACGTCGTCACTTTTTTCACGGGCGCCGCTTTTTTATGCGGCAAATCCAACACCAAGCGGTGGCTGTAATGGCCATCCGGTGTCGGTGAAAGCGTAAACAGTTTCGGTGTCGTCCCAGTCTTAATCTCAAATACCAGACGATAAGTGCCTTTATCAGGCGCCCCACTGCTGCGGATCGCCTTTAATACCGCGCTGTCTTTCACTACCACCGGTAGTCGGGTGTGCAGCGAGGTATCTTTCAAATCAAGAACCAGTCGATCAGGCTTGGTCAGCGTAAAATAGCTGAACTCCGCCTTCTCTTGCATATCGAGCACCACGCGGGTTTCATCTGGCGCTGGCCATGCGCGGATCCCACGCAGTTCATTGGCCATGGCCAATGAACTAAAGAGTCCCGCACTGATGATTACTGCATGAAAAAAAGTCCGTAAAGACATCCTATCAACACAACTCCAAACGTTTAATCAATTCACAGCCATACGCATTGTTTGCGGTAATGGTCGCTTTTCGCTGCTCGCCATCGTAGCGCAGATCCAGCTCAAGATCGGGTTGAGGCAATAAGCCGGCCCCTTTTTCTGGCCACTCCACCAAACAAATCGCATCATCAGAAAAGTAGTCTCGGATCCCCATGAACTCCAGTTCTTCTGGATCCGCCAAGCGGTAAAGATCAAAGTGATACACCTGCCAAGCGGCAAGCGCGTATGGCTCAACCAAGGTGTACGTCGGGCTTTTCACATTCCCGTTATGACCCAGCGAACGAATAAATCCACGGCTAAACGTGGTTTTACCTGCGCCCAAGTCACCATGAAGATAAATGGTGGTCTGCTGTGTACAAGCATGGGCCAATGTGGCGCCCAGTGCGACCGTCGCCTGCTCATCGGCAAGCTGCATTTCAAATGTTTGCATTCTCGTTATTATCGTCGATTAACTAATTGTCGAATGGAAGGGAATAGATCACTGGCAAGCATACCACGCTCGCCGTCTCTGGCGCAGTGGTCTGCAGCCGTACTGTGGATCCACACCCCGCATTTTGCGGCCTCTGATAAGCCTAATCCCTGCCCCAGCAAGGCACCTATGATACCAGAGAGCACATCCCCCATCCCGCCTGTTGCCATGCCGGGATTGCCCGCGGTACACACCCAGCATTTCTGGCCGTCATCAACCAGCGTACCCACGCCTTTCAGCACGACCACCCCGCCGTATTGTTGCTGCAAAGTGCGTGCCGCCACAAAGCGATCACGTTCTACGTCAGCCACGGAGCACTGCAGCAACCGAGCCGCTTCACCAGGATGGGGGGTTATTATACGGTTATTCTTATAGTCTGGTGTACAAGCCAATAAGTTCAACCCATCGGCATCAAGCACCGTCGGTTTTTCTGTCGCCGCGAGCGCGTGATACAGCGCCTGACTCCACTCGCTCAGGCCTAATCCCGGCCCGAGCACCAAGACATCCGCCCACACCACACGCTGCGCGCACTGTGCACGGTCGCCTTGCCAACCTAAGGCCATTATTTCAGGGATCGCAGCGATCATTGCCAGTGCATTGTCAGATTGTGTTAACACCGCGGTTAATCCAGCACCGGTTCGGGCCGCCGCCTGCGCCGCTAAGCGGATCGCGCCAGCGTAGCCATGATCCCCGCCTGCTAACAGGATCCTGCCATGATCGCCTTTGTGGGCCGTGCGCCGGCGAATTGGCAAATTCCGGTCAACCTCCGCAGCGGTGATCACTTGAACCGAGCTCGTACAATGTTGGTCAAACGCCGCCGCCACCTCCAGCCCAGCAAAGACTAATTGACCGACATGATCCGCAGCGTGTCCGGTAAACAAGCCTTGCTTTCGGCCAATAAACGTCACGGTATACGCCGCGACCACCGCCGGCTCTGTCACATTCGGATCAGGCACACTCGGCTCTGCCGACACAAGTCCCCGTCCAGTGTCAGCACACAAGCCAGAAGGCACATCGACCGCAATCACGGGCCGAGCCGAGTCGTTGATCTGCCCAATAAGCGCCGCCGCTTCCGCCCGCACCGCACCGGCTAAACCGGTGCCGAGCAACGCATCCACCACCACTTCCACAGAAGCGGGAAGCCCCTCACTCGGTAACGACACCACGCCCCCCACGGCTAACCATGCCTGATAAGCCCGCGCGGCATCGCCCACCAAGCGAGCAGGATCCCCGCAATGCCACACAGAAACGGTATAGCCGGCTTGTCGAGCCAGACGGGCAACGACATACCCATCCCCGCCGTTATTACCGCCGCCACAACAGACCAATACGTTCCGCGATGACGGGTAATGGCGTGCTAAACAGTCAAACACCGCTGCCCCAGCCCGCTCCATGAGCGTGTACATCTCCAGCCCAAGGCGCTGGGCGATCTGACGCTCTCCCGTCCGCACTTGTGCAGCGGAATACAGTCGCACAGGTTTGTCTTCCTTGGCTATTTTATCATCGACGTGCATTGTCCCTCCCGGTCTGTTCATCGGCAATCTCTTTGCGCGATCCCACCACGATCACCCCCGCAGGATCCACGTAATTCGGCCTCTACATCTTACTTGAGTGTGGTACACTTCCGCCCCCAATTCATCAGGTGCTTTTCCGTATGACCCTCGACTACCGCGCGCTAAGCCAAAACATCAAGCTATGGGGCCAAGAACTGGGCTTCCAACACGTTGGGATCAGCGATATCGATCTCCATCAGCATGAAGCGCAACTGCAACGGTGGCTCGATGCCGGGTACCACGGCGAGATGGATTGGATGGCACGCCACGGCATGATGCGCGCGCGCCCTGCGGAATTACACCCAGGCACCGTACGTGTGATCAGCGTTAGAATGGATTACCTGCCCCCAGAGGCCGGGTTTGCTCAGAGTTTGCGCCAACCTGATACGGCCTATATCAGCCGCTATTCATTGGGGCGTGACTACCACAAGCTGATCCGCAACCGCTTAAAGCAGCTTGGACAACGTATTGAACAAGAAGTGGGGCCCTTCGGCTACCGCCCTTTTGTCGATTCCGCCCCAATCTTAGAACGCCCCTTGGCAGAAAAGGCCGGCTTAGGCTGGACAGGCAAGCACTCACTGATCCTCAGCCCACAAGCGGGGTCGTGGTTCTTCCTGGGAGAGTTGCTAATTGACCTGCCTTTGCCCGTGGATGAACCGATCGACAATCAGTGCGGAAAGTGTGTGGCCTGTATGACAAGTTGCCCGACTGGCGCGATTGTCGAAGAGGGCGTAATTGATGCGCGCCGCTGCATTTCCTACTTAACCATTGAATTTGACGGCGTGATCCCAGAAGCTCTGCGCAAACCGATTGGCAACCGCATTTATGGCTGTGATGATTGCCAGCTCGTCTGCCCGTACAACCGCTTTGCTGAGCTGACACAAGAGTCAGATTACCATTGCCGTGACACTCTGGCACAACAATCGCTGATCAACCTGTTTCAATGGGATGAGGTGCAGTTTTTAAAACAGACGGAAGGCTCCGCTATTCGTCGCATTGGCCACGTACAATGGCTGCGCAACCTCAGTATTGCGATGGGTAATGCGCCGTACGACGAACACATTGTTAGTGCCCTTGAGCAACGCTTGGGTGAACATGAATTACTCGATATCCACCTACACTGGGCACTGGCGCAACAAGTCGCACACCGCGACACCAATGCCATCACGGTCTTACCTTCCAATACGCAACGACTGATCCGCATTGTCGAGAAAGGTCTTCCGCGTGACGCCTGACCGGGCAGCGTTATCCCGTTGACTATGCTGTAACGTTATTACTAAAGAATGAGAGCTAAATCAGGCTTAGACGCAAATGTGGAAAACATTTTCACATTTGCCGTTTTATACGTAGATGAAAATATTAAACACAGGTCAAAATCGTGGTAGGGAAAAAAGTTATTCAAAGCAGGATGATGTGGGTTTTGTTGTAGATATCTATTGAATAAATACCATAAAAAACAACAAAAACATAGACTTAAAGTGTTGATAAAATATCAACATCTTTTAATTTTCATGAGGATAAAAAGATAAGTACAGACTTGTTCACACGGTCTCGGCACATGTAATTAACGGACTTACCCACAATTTAGTTTTGTGGATAACTCTGTGCACGATCTTATTGTTTTTTCACCCAAAGCGGCGTCAACCCAAGCAAAATAAGGGCTTTCAGCTCAGAGAGATAGGAATAAGTTACGCAGATACGATTTACTGCTCCCTGTTGGCAATGTGCTCATTACCTGTATCAACAAAACAAAAGAGCGTATACCGTCATAAAGACACCCACAAGCGACTGTGGATTACAGAGCATCATGATTTACAGAGATAACGACAAACAGCCAATGAAGGCCGTTGGTATAAATCATAGATGATGTTAAGAAAGCTGATGCTTCTAAGATTTCCATAATTTCAATTATGGAATATCGGGGCAATACACAAGGTTACCGTTTATCGAATAACCTAGAAATATTGCAATTGAACTAATACTTCACAGTAGTAGCTTTGCCGACCTTCTGCAGACTGCAGCGGTAGCAGAATTGAAGCGACGCGACCAATTTGGGCACGAGGTTCCTCGTGTTAGGTCTCATTACTTTAAAATTTGGAGCGACACACGAGGTTCGAACTCGTGACCTCAACCTTGGCAAGGTTGCGCTCTACCAACTGAGCTAGTGTCGCATCTTTTCATCGATAAGCTCGATGACAACTCTCTCTTTCACCGTCGAAACCATGAAAGACTTCTCTACCAGGTAAAGAAGTGGAGCGACACACGAGGTTCGAACTCGTGACCTCAACCTTGGCAAGGTTGCGCTCTACCAACTGAGCTAGTGTCGCGTGGTTGCGGGGGCCGGATTTGAACCAACGACCTTCGGGTTATGAGCCCGACGAGCTACCATACTGCTCCACCCCGCGTCCATATTGTGTCACCGTTAAAGTACCGTGAGAACTATCTCATCTATCGCCTAAGCAATAAA
>NZ_JAKJSN010000060.1:0-44597 GCF_050337005.1 Photobacterium japonica
CTCCAATTCTGTATGAAACCCGGTAAACCCGATTTCTAGAATGTGGCTCCAATTCTGTATGAAACCCGGTAAACCCGATTTCTAGAATGTGGCGGAGAGATAGGGATTTGAACCCTAGGTGGGCTATAAACCCACGCCGGTTTTCAAGACCGGTGCTTTAAACCACTCAGCCATCTCTCCTGAGTGCGGCGATAATACGATGAAGAAAGAAGGTTGTAAACCCCTAAAAAGACCAACCGCTCACAATACCACCAAACCATGGCCGCATTGTTCAAACCAACACCGACGCGTTGTTTCTATAACAAAAACAACACGCGAAAGAGGCTATCTATGGCCAGTTAAACGTTCCGCCCTACAAACCAAGGCGGTGTCATGTTGTGCTGGATTTTTAATACAGCGAGACAACACGCGTAAACGCCCCTTTGATAGCGTGATTTGGCTCACTACCTGCCTGAGAGCTAAATCACAACTCCCCCTCAGTGGTACAAAAGTCCAGTTAATGCGCCATTTGTCCAATGGCTAGGCTGTTTTCATCGCTCCATAATTGCTGCCAATTCGATAACTCACGGTTATCCCACCCCCGCTCTGCCCTATTTCGTTGGCCTTGATGCTAACTAAAATAATAAACCATAAAAATGGAGTGAATGAAGATGAAAAGCCAATTGTCGGTTATGAAAAGGCATCTGCTCACAGGTACTAGCCACATGCTACCTTTCGTTGTCGCCGGTGGTGTATTGCTTGCCCTTTCAGTCATGCTTGGGGGTAAAGGGGCGGCACCAGAGGGGGTGTTCCTTGAAGGGCTGTGGGATATGGGTATCGCAGGTTTCACGCTTTTCGTTCCAGTGCTTGGCGGCTACATCGCTTACTCCATTGCAGATCGCCCCGCCCTTGCGCCGGGCATGATTGGTGCGTATCTGGCCAACCAAGTACAAGCCGGTTTTTTAGGCGCGATCATTGTTGGCTTCATTGCCGGTTACGTCGTGCTTCACCTAAAACGCATTCCGCTGTCGAATAAGCTCAAAGCCATTTCTACTTACTTCATTTTGCCTATCGGCGGCACATTCATTGTTTCTGCACTCGTGATCTGGGTGATCGGTGCACCTATCGCTGCGGCGATGGAAGCCATGAACAACGGACTACAAGGCATGGCGGGGGCGTCAAAAGCGTTACTGGGTGTGGTACTGGGCGGGATGACGGCTTTTGATATGGGCGGCCCTATCAACAAAGTCGCCACACTATTTGCACAAACCCAAGTGGGCACGCAGCCATGGCTCATGGGCGGCGTGGGTATCGCTATTTGTGTACCACCACTGGGTATGTTCCTTGCCACATTGCTGTCACCCAAACGCTACACCGATGAAGAGCGTGAAGCGGGTAAAGCCGCAGGCATCATGGGGTGTATCGGTATCACTGAAGGCGCGATTCCTTTCGCCGCCGCGGATCCGGTACGCGTTATTCCTTCTATCGTGGTCGGCGGTATGGTTGGTAACGTCGTGGGCTTTATGTGCAATGTGCTGAACCATGCACCTTGGGGGGGGCTGATTGTGCTGCCCGTAGTTGACGGCCGCATCTTTTATATTGTGGGTATTGCCGCAGGCGCATTAACCACAGCCTTGATGGTAAATGCACTGAAAAAACCCATCGATCAACGTCAAGATACTGTTGAAACAACAGACGATGACAGCCTTGAACTTGACTTTAATTAAGAAACATTTAGGAGAATTCTAATGAAACTACTTGGCGTAACGTCTTGCCCATCTGGCGTAGCACACACGTACATGGCAGCAGAAGCCTTGGAAACCGCAGCCAAAGCCAAAGGCTGGGAAGTAAAGATTGAGACACAGGGCTCTATCGGGATCGAAAATGAAATTCTGATGTCTGAAGTGGAAGCGGCTGACATCATCATTCTGACTAAAGATATTGCGATCAAAAAAGAAGAGCGTTTCACCGGCAAGAAAATCGTTCGTGTGGGCGTGGCAGATGCCGTGAAGAAAGCCCCACAGATTATGGACAAAATTGAAGCGCACCTTGCAAGCGTTTAATTTACAAAGACTTAATGATTAACGTTTTTTCGTTATCGCCTTGAAAGTAAATCCGTCTTTCAAGGCGATTTTTTATCCATATAGGCATCGTGTAGCGAAACAATACTCTGCAAAAACGATACCCAGTTAACATTTTACAGACTAACACATCGCCACTAAGGGAGTTTTGTATGACAATCTCCGCCCAGATAGCTAGGCGAGCTTGTATGTCTTCACCCTGCTCTTCTTTGTCACTACTGGCAGGCATTACTAACAGGCTAACCGCATGAAACAGACCTTTACAGACCTTATCGACACCGTGATTGCCGATCCCGCTGTCTTTGACCGCGTTTGGTTTGCTGGCGATGAAATGCCACCACCAGAAAACAGTTATCAGGTTAACTTCCCCCGTCTTGAGTTGGTTTTCCAAGGTCAGTATGAAAACGTACTGGAAGCCCCACACCAGCAAACTCAACAGGTTTTATTAGGCGTGGGGGATGCCCTCTTTATTCCTGCTAATACATGGAACAAACCCAGCTGGAACCATGAGTGCTCAGTACTTAGCCTGCTATTTGGTAAAAGCCAATTAGGGTTTAGCTTTGTCAGCAAACACGCCGGAGAAGATGGCTTTTATGATGTGGTGAAATACAGTGTGCCGCAACGTACGGGCCGAGCGATTGACCACATTTTAACGGCGCTGTCGACGCTGGCGCATGAAAAGCAGAAAAAGCCGGCGGACAAATATTTACTGCTCGCGCTACTTAGCTACTGCAAAGACATGATTGAGCAGCCACAGGAAGATACCGGTCGCCGCAGTGAAGATTTATTCAAAGGCGTCTGTATCTACGTACAAGAGAACTTTCACCGCAATATTAATCGCAATACCGTGGCGGGCCGCTTTAATATTTCGCCCAACCACTTATCGCGCCTGTTCCGTCAAGAAGGCCACATGCGCTTTGCGGACTATATTGCCTGGGTTCGCCTTGAGCGAGCGAAATTCATGCTCAAACGCTACAACTTCCGCCTTGAAGAAGTGGCACAACGTTGTGGTTATCACGACCCGAATTATTTTTGCCGCGTGTTTAAACGTAAAACGGGCAAAACCCCCACCGAATACCGCTGTCATTGACACCTTGAATCCTCAGGGTGGTGATGCTCAGCTGTGTCAACGAGTAACTCCGAATCCCATAACAATAATAACTTGTTCCAACCTTGCCCGCCCGAGCGGGCTTTTTTTTGCCTGATGATCGCACATCACAAAACACGCACAACGGTACAATGATCCAGCTTTTGCTACATTAATCCTATCCTCGTGATGGGTGCCGCCCCCTATACTGGCCTCAATATCGGCACATTCAACAGGAGTTATCCGTGTCTACTTTCTTACTGGATGGCGAGTGGCAACTCACGTCACCTCAGCACCCGCACATCACCATTGCTTGCTCGCTACCGGGTGATATTCACTCAGCGTTGATCCAGCATGATTTACTGCCTCCCCCTTATCAGGGCTGTAACGAGAAAGACGTACAGTGGGTGGGCGAAAGTGACTGGGTACTCACCCGCACCTTTATGCATGATCCGCAATGGGACACCGCGCACGCGGTCGATCTCTGCTTGGCGTTTGTCGATACCATGGCCACGGTCACCCTCAATGATCAGGCCGTGTTAACGTGTGACAACATGTTCCGTCGCTATCAGGTGGATGTCTTACCGCACCTGCGCGCAGGCGAGAACCGTATTACTATCGCGCTGGCACGCAACGATGTTGAAGCGGCGAAGCGCGCAGAAAAACTGCCGTTCCCGGTGCCATGGGCGGTGGGCAATAATCAAATTCCACACATGAACACTCTGCGTAAAACCCAATGCCATGCAGGTTGGGACTGGGGGATCTGCCTGTTGGTCAGCGGTGTGTATGACTCACTGCGTCTTGAACCTATTCAGCACACCCGTTTATTACAGACACGTACCACGCAGACTTGGCTGGATGACGGTCGCTGCCAACTCACGGTCACCACAGACTACGAGCAACTGGTTACCCGTGACACCGCAGCCACCTTTAGCATTGTTTTTGATGGCCACACCCACACCCTAGCAGCACCGGCACAAACCGGTGGGGTGCATCAACTACAACACACGATCACTATCGATGCGCCGAAGCGTTGGTGGCCAGCAGGCTACGGGGAACAGCCACTGTATCCGCTCACCGTGACCCTGAACCAACAAAGCATCACTAAACAGATCGGCCTGCGCAAACTCACGCTGGATACCACTGTTGACGAAATCGGCAGCGCGATGACCTTCATGGTCAATGACCGTGCTATTACCGCCAAAGGCGCGAACTGGATCCCACTGGATGCCCTGCCCGCACGCCATACCCCCGAACGCTACCGCCAATTGTTAGAAGACGCGGTCACAGCCAATATGAACATGATCCGCATCTGGGGCGGTGGCATGTATGAACACGACATTTTCTATGAGCTGTGCGATGAACTCGGCTTATTGGTGTGGCAAGACTTGATGTTCGCCTGTGCGCTTTACCCGTCAACGCCGGACTTTTTGGCAGATGTGGAAAAAGAAGTGCGCGACCAAGTGCGTCGTTTGGCCGATCACCCGTCACTGGCACTCTGGTGTGGCGACAATGAAGTGATTGGGGCGATCAACTGGTACCCGGAATCTCGCGCCAACCGCGAGAAATACGTGGTGAACTACGACCGCCTTAACCGCATGCTGGCACAAACGGTTGAGCAGGAAGATCCGACCCGCAGCTTCTGGGCCAGCTCACCGTGTAACGGCGAGTTAGACTTTGGCGATGCGTGGCACGATGATAACTGCGGCGACATGCACTTCTGGGATGTGTGGCATTCCGGCAAATCGCTGGATGCGTACCATTCCGTGAAGCCGCGTTTCTGCTCTGAGTTTGGTTACCAGTCGTGGCCGTCATTGCCCACCGTAAAAACCTACGCTGAACAAGACGACTGGAACGTAACCTCTCCGACTTTTGAGCAGCACCAGAAAAACGCCCGTGGCAACAGCATCATCACTGAGATGTTCACCCGCTATTTCCGTTTCCCGAACACCTTTGACAACATGCTGTATCTAAGCCAAGTACAGCAAGCGTTGGCGATCAAAACCGCCAGTGAATTCTGGCGCGCCCATAAAGCCCACTGCCGTGGCATCTTGTACTGGCAGTTGAATGACTGCTGGCCTGTCAGCTCGTGGTCGAGCATTGAATACACCGGCCGCTGGAAGCAACTGCATTACCATGCCAAACGCTTCTTTGCGCCACAACTGGCGACCTTCATTGCTGACCAAGACTGCTTGAGCCTGCACGCCGTGAACGATGTGCACCACTCGGTGCCAACTCATGGACACGTGATGCAGATCCGCTGGGACGGGGAAGTGATGGCACAATGGGATATCGAAACCACCTTAGCCCCTGACAGCAGCGCGGTGATCTGGTCCGCACCCGATGCGCCACAAACAGACAAAGCAAACACCGAAGCAGCACGCGAGTATTTCTACCATGTGCGGCTGCAATGCAGTGACCCGCAAGATGGAAAAGCGGTGATTGAAAACAGCCATTATCCGGCGCTGTTCAAGCAAGCCAAACTGGAGAACATCAACCTGACGTGGACAGTCAGCCAAGATGCCGACGGCATGTGGGTAGAGGTTGATACCGACAAGCCCGCGTTGTTTGTTCACCTTGAGTTTGAGGGCGAAGGCCGCTTCACCGAATCCAGCTTTACGCTGTTACCATCCCGCATTACCGGACAGGCAAAACGCGTACGTTATGAAGGCAATGCAACCGCCGATGAATTAGCGAATAACCTGCGTATTTACCACCTGCGCGAGACGTACTGAGTATCGCCATGTCGGCAAGAATGCTGTCATAACAGAAAGGGAAGCCCGTTGGCTTCCCTTTTTTATTCTCTCGGCGGCAACATACTGCTTTGCCCAATATCAATGAAGCCATTGATCTGCAAACAGGCCAACACAAGCCCTATCACAGCCGCGAAACATAAAACGATAACCAGCCTCTTGTGACCGTATCCCGTGAGAAAAGGCATGATAAGTAATGCCACCACAAACGGCACAATTTGCCACAGGTACGGCTTGGCATTCATGTTAATGCACCAAGCCCCAAGTAATATGGCTATCCACGCCAATAAATAAAATATGATAAACATTAAGTAACGAGTCCTCCCCCCGACATTGTCCCTGTCATTGGGAATACCAGACAACACTATTGCATTCCCTCTAATCACTTCGCATGTACCATAATCGTCTTCACATCGCACTGGGCGTGCAGGCAGGCACTGATGGTGACTGGGCCCGAATAGTCGGCCAACGTTAAGGCATCGGCTGAGTACGGATGATGATTGACGTACCACACCACGTCTTTCGCATCCGTATTGGCCACCAGCGGTAGCTCGGCTAACTGATCCGTAAAGTAATGCTGTCCCGATTTAATATGCTGGATTTCCACGGCCTGCGGCGTTGCCCCACCAGCGGCGCGGATCCCTTTCAAGTGTTGCCAGTTAGCCAACTGAGTCGGCCATACTATGGAATCCGCCGATGCCCAGCCCGACGTATTCATGCCCGAGCGCATAAATTGGCCATCCGTTTGTAAAGTGGGAGGGGTAATACCCCGCACCGTGTAGGCTTCTTTTTGGATGGCACATTGCCCATGCGGGGTGGCCGCCTTGGCTTTGCCGCCCGGCCAGCAAATCGTTTGCTTAACCACGTCTCGCGGGCGGCGCACGGTGCGCTGATCACGCGGTAGTTGATCAAAGGTATCAAACATTAACGGGGCAGCTTGCGTTGCCCCTAAGTAACCAATCACCGGACTGGCATCTGGGCGGCCAATCCACACCCCCACGGTGTAATCAGGGCTGACACCAATAGACCAAAAATCGCGATAACCGTAGCTGGTCCCGGTTTTCCACGCAATTTTACGCCGGATAGTCGGCACCACGCGATCCGGTGCGGTGATTTCACTGAGCGTCTGATAAATGATCCAACTGCTGGCCGGTGACAACACGCGTGAATCCGGCTCAGACGGTGCGGTGCCTGACTGCGCACGGCGTGATTCAAGATGCGATGTAACAAACGGCGCGGATAAGCGTCGCGGAGAGGCCGTCTGTACCTGTAGTGGCGTAACGTGGCCTTCCATCGCCAGCGAGCGATAGAGCGTCACCAAACTCAGCAAGTCGGTGCCGGTTCCCCCTAACCCTACCGATAAATTCGCCGCGTCATGATGAAACGCGATCCCCGCTTTTGCCATGCCTGCATCAAACGCTTGCGGGGTTAAGGCATGAAACACTTGGATCAACGGGATATTCAATGACTGTTTCAGCGCTTCATCCATGCTAATCGCCCCTTGAAAACGGCCATTCAAATTACGCGGTTTATAGCCTTGAAACACCGACGGTATGTCACTGAGCAAACTGGCCGAGTGGATCAGGCCGTTGTCCAACCCCATGCCATAAATAAACGGCTTCAAGGTCGAACCAGGTGAACGGATGGCACGCGGCATATCCACATGCGAAAAACGGGTGGGGTCGGTAAAATCAGCGGTACCTTGATAGGCAATGATCTCAGCACGTTGATTATCGACCACCACGATGGCAGCGGAGCTTTTTATCGGCAACTGATGACTCAGCAAAGCCAATAAACGCTGGATACGCTGCTGAATGCTGTGATTGATGGTGGTGTGAATGACATCGGCCTGCGGCGAAGCCTGTTTAAGATGACGGCTCAAGAGCGGTGCCAGTATCGGCCGTTTATGCAGACGTAACCCCAAGGGTTCATTCGTCAGAAAATGCAGACTGCGCGCATCCAGTATGCCGCTCTGTGCCAAGCGGTGTAACACTTTATTGCGCATCGCTTTGGCGCGTTCAGGATAACGATCAGGACGGTTGTACGACGGCTTTTGCGGCAACACCACCAGCAAGGCGGCTTCTGATTGAGTCAGCGCCTTGGCCGATTTGCCAAAATAGCGTTGCGAGGCCGCTTCAACCCCTTGCAAGTTGCCACCAAACGGCGCGAGGTTAAGGTAAAAGGCGAGGATCTCATCTTTACTGTATGTCCATTCCAACTGCAACGCGCGGAAGGCTTGCTTCATTTTGCCGCTGATCGATCGCTGGTGCGGATCAATCAAACGGGCCACTTGCATGGTTAAGGTCGAGCCGCCAGAGATCACTCGGCCATGATACAGCCACTGCCCTGCCGCACGCACAATCGCCAACGGGTTGATCCCCGGGTGTGCGTAAAACCAACGGTCTTCATAATCGAGTAACGCGGTGAGATAAAACGGCGTCACAGCCTCTGTGGTGATGGTGTAGCGGCGCACCCCTTGCTTGTCCGCAAAGGCGCGTAAAATCTGCCCGTCACGGCTCACCACCACCGTCGCGGGCCCGTGCGGGTAAATAGGGGGCAAGGGATAGCACACATTGAGTACCGCCATCAGCAAAGTGATGGCGCACACCGTTGCCAGTGTGCCCCCCATGATCCTCATCGCGCGTTTTATGGCGTCACCACGATCATGTCATCCCCTTTTGCTTGCCAATAAACGGCATGTTTTTCGGGGGTGTACATGCTTTCCATAAACATCGGTGGCACCGTGTACTGCCCCGGCACTTCCGCTCGGATCAAGTACGCAAAGGTATACTTGGCCCCTTCCGAAAAGCGCTGTGACAACACAAAGCGATCATTGCGGTATTCCACATGATCCGGCGTGTCGAGCGAGAAGCCTTCTGGCATCAAGGTCTGCATATCAAACCCTGCGGTTAAGCGTGGGTTTTCCAACACAAAACCGGCCGGAATGCGCTCAACCATTAACCCATCAGGCACACCTTCATTGAGGTTCACTTGCAAAATCACCAGTAAGCGATCGCCCACTTTCACCGTATTTCCCGCAAACGCCTGCCCGTCTAATTGGTAAAGGCTGCGTTTAAGGAAGTTAACCTTCAACGTATTGTCAGGGTTCTGACGGTTAGAGACGGCTTTATTGGCCTTCGCATACCCGGTGGCTTGCAGGTTAACGTACAGCGGGAAGTCATTCGGGTTCGACAGAGTGATCCCCGGCAATACCGCGACTTCTACGCTACGGATCTCTGTCAGCGCCTTACTCGCAATGTTTACCGAGATCGGCTCGGCTTTATTGCGCGCTTCCGTCACAATCGCCGCTTGCAAGAGTGCGCCTCGCTCTTGTGTGCTGAGCCATGACTCACTCGCCTGCTGATCGATCACGCTTTCCAGAAAGGTCGCTTGCAGACGGGTTGCCGCGTCGTTAAGCACCGGCATCACGGTCAATGTGTCTAACACCGACACCGCTTTCGCATTGTCACGCAGTACTGAACCGTAGTCATCCATGTAATTACGTTGACGCTGTATCGTCTTGGCCTGCTTCAGCATGGTTAAGGCTTTGCTGTGATCGCCCACTTGCGCATAACTGGCTGCCATGTGCAGGTAACTGAGCATGGACGGATACGTTTCAATCGGTAAGGCTTCCAATTGGCTCCAGCGCACTTTGCCTTCTGCTGCCAATACATACGCGGCATACGCTAACGCACTGTTTGCGGCCTCCACGTTGTGCGACATGCTTTGGGTATACCCTGGGTAATTCAGGTATTCCTCTAGCCGTGACAACGCACGGGTACGCATCGCCTCTGGCACCGTGCCAGCATGCGCTTTCTCAACCTGTAGCAAAAAGTCCGTGACATAGGCGGTTAACCACAACTGCTCTTGCCCTTCGCTGCGCCATAACGCAAAGCCGCCCATAGGCGTTTGCATCGCTTTCAGTGCCATCACGGCTTGATATAACACCGCTTGATCGCTCGGTGGTGTGCTTCCTTTTGCGATTGAGCGCCCGACATGGCTATTCTGATAAGCTTGCGCTTTAAAGGTCGTTAATGCCGGATGTGTGTACAAATACGGCAACGCCTTGCTGGTGGTCTGCTCGGCACACCCGTACGGGTAGCCATACAAAGCACGGGCTTGGTCAGCCACATTCAACAACGGCGTACGGCTGATCAGTGCGTGGCCTTCTTCCCCTGCCACCGTCTGCAGCCCTTGCCACTGTGCGGCGGTGATCGCTAACGACTGCTCAGGCTTGATCCAATGGCGACTGCCTTTGTTGACCCAAGGCGTGACATGTTTGACTGGCACCGTCCAATCACGGGCGATATCTAACGTGTCATTACTCGCTTGCAGCGCAAAGAGTACACTACGCGCATCGGTTGTTTTACTGAGCGAGAACGGCACGCGGTAACTGACATGCTGGCCATCTTCAAGGGTGACAGACGCAGGCACCGTTGGCGTGGCGGCATCTGTCGCGTCTTTCGGATCGAGCGTCACGCCCTCACTGCTGCCCACGCGCAAGGCCAAGGTTTGTGTTTCACCACTGACATTGTGCAGATCCACCGTCACGCTCGCAGCATCCCCGGGCACCACGAAACGCGGCACGCTCAATTCCGCGACCACAGGCGCCGCAATGGTGGCATCATCCACCGCGATCCCGACTTGTGTGCCGTTGTACACGGTGACAATCACTTGTCCTTCCCCGTTGTAGTCCGGCATATCAAATGTCACGTCCGCGCGGCCATCTACCACCTGCATCGGGGCTGACATCAAAATCACGGTTTTGCTTTCGACCACGTCGTCGTTTTTATTGTCCGTCTTGCTCATGGCATCACTACCAAACCGCGATTGTGCATACGGGTTCGGGCGCAAGTCATACAAACGCGAATACAAATCCACCACATCGGCACGGTAGCGACGTTGGGCAAAGAAGTAATCAAACGGGTCTTGCGGCATGAAACGGCTAAGGTTGATGATCCCTTTATCGACAATCGACACCGTGACCCACGTATTGTCCGCTTGTTCAGGGGCGATATGGTTAACGGTGATCGGGATCGACAGCGATTCGAGCGGGCGGATCACTTCGGGCAACGCAGCATGCGCGGTTAAGCGGCGGTCATCCCGATCCAGCGTCACTGGCACAATGCCAAAATAGCGTTTCGGGGTATTGGCTTGCTGGCCGGTCAGGGTGGCGGTCAGATAAATGTCGTGACGTGCCAAGTCTTTTGCAATCGGTACGCGGACAATGTGCTTGCCCTTTTTCACTTTCACACGGGTCGACCACTCACGCTGATCGGTTTCCAGCGTCACCAGCATGCTGCCCGCTATCGGCGCGGTGATCGTGGCTTTGATCGACTCGCCCGCCACATAGCTTTCTTTGTCCAGTTTAATATCAGCGTGTTCTGGCTTGGCTTTGATCTGCTCGCTGCCTGCATACCAGCCGGCATAGAAGGTGTAGCTGCTCGACATCTCTGTGGCGGTATCGGTCACCGTGATGCGGTAATCGCCCCACGACACCGGAAAAGACTGCACATCGGTTTTGCCGTCTGCCACATTCACGGTCTGTGTCGCCACGCGACGCCAGCGATCTTGCTTCTTGCGGCTCCAACCGATCCCTTCTTCATACAACCAATAGTAAGCCCCTTGGTCGTAATCCATCGTCACCGTCAATTCGCCCGCCAGCAAGGCTTGGCCATCGGCACTGATCAGCCCCAACGCAAACTCGGCATTCGAATCATACCCCACGTTGTCAGACGCGGGTCGGATCCCCGGCACGGCGGCATCTTGCCACGTGATATAACGCAATGAACGCTGCACCGCGGCGCCACCGGCTTCCAACAAGGCAAAATTCGCCGTGGTCGCCACCGGACTTTTCAGCGCCGCTTTTTCTGGGGTCGGTAGCAATACGGTCACTTCCCCTTGCTCAGACAAGGTTTGGCGATCGCGGGTTTCGTATACGTTATCGAGTTGCTGTGGATGGCCGACATAGAATGCCTCAAACGGCCCCGGTAAATGCTGCACCGGCTGATGGATCAAATCTGTCGTCAGCACATTTCCTGCCGCCGGACTGCCGAACAAGTATCGGCCTTTCATCGTCATCAGCACGTCTTTGCCGGCGGTCACCAAAGGAGACGGTGCGGTAAAGGTGAGATCCATCCGCTCAGGCACAAATTCTTCCAGCTCAAAGAAGAAACGGCTGATCGGCTTTTTCGCGCTCGGATCCAACCGCACATCTACTTTGTACCGGCCTGTCATCCAACTGGCGGCAGTCTCAAGTTCACTGAAAAAATAGCCGGCCGCTTGCGGCTTGAGCTGGCGACTTAAAATCACTTCATTAAGCGGATTAAGCACATGCAATGTCACGGGCATATCAGTAATGGCCTTGCCATCTTGATCACGCAACAGCACATTCACTGGCAACGTTTCACCCGGTTTCACCAAGTCTCGGTTACTGTAAATCAGGGCTTCCATGGCTTGGTAGCTGCGGCCACCGACTGCATGATCAGACAAATCCAATGGCACTTCACGTAACGGCAAAATACCTATATCCGCCGGTTGTTTACCGTGTGCGTTAGCGCGTACCACCACCACATCGGTCGGTTTCACCGCCATGTCAAACACCGCCAACCCTTGATCATCAATGTTCACGGTTTGATGGCGCTTATGGTCGCGGTACAGCTCAACCACCCCCTCGCGGATCGCGGCACCATCCGAGAGCCACGCCATGCTGAACACGGCTTGCTTATCATACAAACGCGCCTGAATCCCCACATTGGTGAGCAACATGTGCTTGGCTTGGATCTCATAGAAACTGCCAGGCGCTTTCAGCACCACCACGTACCAGCCGGAATCAAACGTATGCGGGATCGGCAAGCGGGCGGTAATGTGCGTATTCACCGCCCCCGCCGGTAACGTGAAACGATCAGAAAACACGCTTTTATAGGCATGCTTGAGCTGCTCCAACGTATAAGGTGAGGGGCTATCCAGCAGGTATTGCTGATTCAAAAAGGTGTCTGGATCGGTGATCTGTAAAATCTCCACATCCACTTCCGACAAGTTCATCGCCGTAATGGGGATCGACTGGCTGTGTGATCGCGGTACCAGTGGTCCCGTGCCCACAAACGCCACTTCTGGGGTTTGCAAAACGGTGGTCGCAGCTTGAGTGTCAGGCTGCGTCACAGAGGGGGTCGCGGTACTCACCGATGAATAAAGCGTCAATAGAAAGAGCCACAAAGCAGTATAAAACCACCTTACGGTCGTCGACAGCGTCGGCATGGACATTCTCCTTGGTCCTGAGTGGGTCGTGCATTCCTTGAATAGGTCAACCGTGCGTGCAAAGCCAAATGCAAACCGCGTGATGCCATCACGCCGATGAAACACATTCGGTAAAAATAGGGTGCAAAAAACGGGATAAGTGATAAATGGCACGCACGGGTATTCGCTATTATCCTGAAAGAAACGACGACGGTGATACGCTAACCGTACTATCTTTCGACTTAACCCGCATATTTGTGTGTCATTTTTTGAGCGATACGGAGATGCCTTGCAAATTGCCTCACGAATTGTGAATTCCATTGAATCCTGCAACCGAGTTATGCCACTATCATGAACGGTTGCACATCATACAGGGAGTCCATGATGACACTGATCCAAGCTGCTTTAACTGTTCCTGCTCACATGCTGCCGGGGGGCATACACCCGCAAGCAGTCTCGTTTGGCTTTAAAGAACTCATCAGAACGCGCACCGAACACAACACCCCCGTCGACCTCGTCACCTTTACCTTTTCGTCTCCTCAAGCAACAGCCAATGAAGACCGCTTTGATCAAGCGCTCGAACATTTTCTCTGGCATCTGGCCAAAGGCACACCGTATCAAGTCGATAAATCCTTCATCAATCCCGCAGCAAACGAGTGCCAAAGTTACCATTATCAAGATAATGCATTGACCATGCGCCGCCGCCCACTGCGCGACATTTTATCAACGCATGCCGCATACTGAGTCGCTCAGTCTGCCTTCAGGTCGAACGCACACCAGCCTGCGCCTTAAAAATGCTAATCACAGGGGTGAGTCACCCATCATGGTCACCCTCACCCCTGACATTTTACGCCCACGTTTTCCTCTTATATCAGCCTGCCCGTCACCGCAACATCGTGGTTTTCGGTGCTGACGCCCTTTCTTCCTGCCTTTCATGCTGTCAGGCAGTGGTGATCGTTATCACGCTTGCGACGGTACGTTACAAATATCCAGTAAAGGGTTGTTTTCTCTTCTATCTCCCCCCTAAACATCCTCCTATATTGTCAATATCAGCCCTTCCCTGACAGGAGAAAAAAGAATGAGAGTGATTGCAATTACCGCTTGCCCTACCGGCATCGCACATACCTATATGGCCGCCGATAAATTAACGGAAACCGCCAAGAAGCTAGGATTCGCGATTAAAGTGGAAACCCAAGGTGCAATGGGGATCGAAAACCGCCTAACGGAGCAAGATATTCAGCGTGCCGACATCGTGATTTTGGCGGCTGATATTCGTATCGAAAACCATGAACGCTTTGCCCAGCATCGCTGTTTAGAAGTAACGATTCAGGATGCACTGCAACACCCTCGTCGTGTCTTTTCTCAATGTCAGCAACTGTTAGCACAATAATTACAAGGCAGTGACCATGAAACACGAACTCTCTTTTCGCTGTGCACTCCCTAACGGTATTCACGCTCGCCCAGCGGGCCACTTAGAAAAAGCCTGCCAGCCATTCCAGTGCCAAATCACCCTGATTAATCACCGTAATGGCAACCGCGGCAATGCGAAAAGCGTGCTGGCGCTAGTGGGCACAGATACCCTGTTACATGATGACTGTACCCTGCTATTTGACGGTGCAGACAGCACAGAAGCACTGGCCACCTTGCAGCACTACATCACGGATGTGTTTCCATACTGTGATGAAGCATTAGCCCTTGCCAGTGAAGATGATGCCGTGGTTCTGCCACAATCGTTGACCCGATTAACCCCCACGTTATTGCACGGCACACGCTTGGCACACGGGATAGGCCACGGCACGCTGGTGAACTTCCAGCATGTCGATTTAGTGCGTTTCTCAACGGCGGCACAAGGCGATGAATACGCCCGCTTTACCGATGCGCACCAAACGGTCAATGCCAACCTGACACAGGCCATTGCACAGGCTAATGCACATGAAAAAGCGATTTTAGATGCGCACTTAGCGATGCTACAGGACAGCACACTTGTCGATGGCGTCACCGCATTACTTGCAACACACTCCACGGCCGATGCCATTTTAGCCATCGTTGAGCAACTGTCTGCCCAACTGCAACAGTCTGCCAGTGTTTACCTGCGCGAGCGTGTACTCGACATCCGTGATGTGGCCACCCAGTTACTGATGGCGGCCTACCCACACGTTACCTGTCAGCGCGAATTTGCCCTGACCGAACCCAGCCTTGTGATCGCAAGCGATTTAACCCCCAGCCAATTTTTAGGCTTAGACAAAACCCTGCTGCAAGGTTTGATCCTGACGCAGGCAGGCAGTACCTCTCACACCGTGATTCTTGCCCGAGCATTCAACATTCCGACCTTGTCAGGGATCGCGTTGAGCGAGTGCATGAACGCCCTGAATACCCCAGTCTATATCGACACCCAACTGGGTATTATGGCGATTCAGGCCAATGAGGGAGTACAACGCTACTTCAACCGCGCTTTACTGCTGAAAAAACAGCAGCAAACACGCCAACACGCCTTTGCCCTGCAACCCGCCCGCACCCAAGACGGTCACTCACTGGAAGTGGCGGCAAACATTGCGTCTACGCTGGAAGCGGAAGCGGCCTTTAACCAAGGCGCGGAAGGTATTGGTCTGTTCCGTACTGAAATGCTGTTCATGGATCGCCCACAAGCACCGAATGAAAACGAGCAAGTGCAACACTACCGTGATGTGCTGCAAGCGGCGAACGGCAAGCCTGTGATCATCCGTACCATGGACATTGGGGGCGATAAACCGATTGAATACCTGAACCTGCCGGAAGAGAACAATCCGTTCTTGGGCTACCGTGCCGTGCGGATTTACCCGCAGTTCCTGCCGCTGTTCCATACACAGTTGCGTGCCATTTTACGCGCCTCTGTGCATGGCAATGCCAAAGTGATGATCCCGATGATCCATAGCATCGAGGAAATTCGCTGGGTGAAAGACCAGATAGCCATCGTCAAGGCCGAATTGGACAAGGCCGGTATCGCTTACGATGCCTCCCTGCCTGTGGGTATCATGGTCGAAGTGCCATCGGTGGCCTTCATCATTGATCAGTTCTGTCAGGAAGTGGACTTCTTCAGCATTGGCTCAAACGACATGACTCAGTACCTGCTGGCGGTTGACCGTGACAATGCACAAGTGGCATCGCTGTACAACAGCTTGTCACCGGCGTTCTTACGTATGCTGGATCAAGTGGTCAGCACAGCGCACCAGCATGGTCGTTGGATTGGCCTGTGTGGTGAACTGGGGGCGGATACACACGTGTTGCCTTTATTGGTGGGCGCAGGGCTGGATGAAATCAGCATGAGTACGCCGAAAATTGCCGCCACTAAAACTGCCCTGCGCGAAATGGACTTTAGCCAGTGTCAGCACCTGTTCGAGCAGGCATGCCAGTGCGCTACCATTGCCGATGTGGATACCTTACTTGAGCAAGCGCAGCGTGAGCAAGCCAGCAAACCGTTGCTGGACATTGAATGCGTGTTTACAGAGGCAACATTTGCCAGCAAGGAAGAAGCGATTCAAGCATTGGTCGGTAACCTTGGCGTGACGGGTCGTGCCAATGATATTTACAAACTGGAAGACGATATCTGGGCACGTGAAGCGGTGTTCTCGACGGGGCTAGGGCATGGCTTTGCCATTCCGCACACCAAGTCGGCCAACATTGCCCACTCCAGTATCAGTATCGCGAAACTGTCATCACCGATTGATTGGCAGTCAGATTCTGGCGAGGTGGATTTCATCATCATGCTGACGCTGAACCACGAACAAGGTGATCAGCACATGCGCATTTTCTCTAGCCTCGCCCGTAAGCTGATCCACCCAAGTTTCCGTGACAGCCTGAAAGCCTGTGACAGCGGCGACGCGGTGATTGCATTACTGCAGCAAGAGTTGCCGTTGTAATCCCGCAGTCATTCCACGAACAAACAAAAACGGTCGTCGTGAATTCCCTTCTCGGCGACCGTTTTTCCCCTCTTATCTATCATCAACTGCCATAAAAACCAGACAGCATAACCATGGCGAAAAAGGCAAAAAACAGATACATCACGCAATAAATGGGTAAATAAACAGAAAGCACAGCGCGAAACTTAGTCTTTCGAATCAGACTCTCCGTCAACATATCCGTCAAAACACCCAGCAGAAAAAATCCGCTTGAAAATCCGAACACGGGAAGGAAGAAATCTTTCATCACATGCTGTTCAGGCACGATAGTTTGAAAATAAAAACAGGCGCTCAACACGCTCACTACACACACACCGAAAAGCTGGGTTAACTGTCTCTTACGTTTGGCATACTCGACCTTTTCGATAAAATGAAAAGCCACACCTGACAGCGCCACAAACAGCAAAATCTGAACGAATACCACTTCGTCACTCCCCCTCATTTCCAATCTCCACTTTGCATGCGTTCCCTCATTGGCTATGCCATGATGCATTCATTGAGGAGCATAAAAAAACGGCTTCCCAATAGAAAGCCGTTTTGTGTATTGCTAACGTGATAAAGAAGAAATTGCGCGCTACGACGCAACAGCGGCTTTCACCCAACCAAACGCTTTCACGGCAACTAACACCACGCCGCCACTGAACAGGCCAATTGCGGCATTCACTACGGCAGGCAGCATCAACGCGCCGCCCGGCACCACGGCCGCTTGCGCTGACAGGTGATCGAGCAAAACGTGCGAGTTCGGAATGCTGTGCACCACGATGCCACCGCCCACTAAGAACATGGCAATGGTGCCAACCACGGCCAAGAACTTCATCAAATACGGCGCTGATTTGATCAATCCGTTACCGAACCAACGCTTGAGCGTGCCTGGCTGGCTGTGATCCACCAAGTAGAAACCCAAGTCATCCAACTTCACGATACCCGCGACCAAGCCATAGACGCCGATGGTCATCAACAACGCAATCACACTCACCACCAGCACTTGCGTCAGCATAGGGGCCGTTTGCACGGTGCCGAGGGCAATCACAATGATTTCAGCAGACAAAATAAAATCGGTACGGATCGCCCCCTGAATTTTAGTGCGCTCAAAGGCCAGCAAGTCTTCCTCGGTTTCCATCGGCACAACGTCAGCAGCGTCATCCGCGGCATGGCTATGGAACAACTTCTCCGTGACTTTCTCAAAGCCTTCAAAACACAGAAATAACCCACCCAGCAGTAGCATGGGCGTGATCAACCATGGCGCGACCGCACTGATCAGCAAGGCTGCCGGCACCAGGATCAATTTATTGCGGAACGAGCCTTTAGCCACCGCCCATACGACAGGCACTTCCCGCTCTGCACGCACGCCCGCCACTTGCTGCGCGTTCAACGCCAAGTCATCGCCCAATACCCCCGCGGTTTTGCGCGCGGCGACTTTGCTCATCACCGCCACATCATCCAATACGGTCGCAATATCATCTAACAGGGTGAGTAAACTTGCTCCAGCCACATGGCACCTCTATCTCTTTCGTATTCGTTTTTCGTTAACGTCAATGTGGACCGCCGCAAGACTGCATAGGCACCACACTCAAAATGTAACAAAATATTACCACCATCGGTGCCTTTGTGTGCAGTGAATTTTATCCAACCGTCTGATCTCTCAGACAGAGACGACAAAATGCACAGAAACAAAAACGTGCAGACAAGAAAAACACGGCGTTGCCATACAAACCTGTCAACGTCATTCGTGCCGGTTTATTTCACCGAAAAGCATTGTCTGGTCACGGGTCCCCAATAACTGTCGGCATATATATCTTCCACAAACACCCCATCGGTATACGCCCCAATGGTGCGACGCCAAAACGCCACCGCATGGTCAGCACCGGCAATCTGTTTACTCACCCATTCGCCCGGCATCATGGCGAATAACTGGTGCGCAAACTGCTGACCCATGCGATTTTTCCGAAACACGGGCACCACGTAAAAATCACACACTTCATAATGCCCGATTGCGGTTTCTGCAATTGCGGCCAACCCCGCCGGGGCATTATCGATATACAGCAAGAACCCCCTCACATTGCCCCCGATCAAGGTATCCATGGCGAACACCCCCTGATCATCAGGCACCTTCTTGGTGTAGACGGAAAATTCCGCTTCATAGGGCTGACTCAAATTCAGATACACCGGCATATTGGTTTCATCAACGGTGACAATATTCACAGTCCTCTCCTCTCATCGGGTTGGCAGCAAACAGCAAAAAGGGCGCGACCGCGTCCAGTTAATAGCACCCTTTTAGGGTAGTCACTGCCTCTGCAAGTGGGAAAGTTTCCCGTTATTCCTTTTGCAGGCCAATGGGGAAATGGGAGTGTGTGGCTTTGCGACAAATATCACTTCTGCGCATATTTATGCCTGCCTTCTTTTCATGATTATGTATTGATAGTTAGACCACCCGACATAAATCTTGTATGCACTTGACGACACCCGCTTGAAACACAAAGCTCAAAAGAACGATGACAAGCCTTGTGTGATGCTATGCCTATCCCCCTTCTCTTCGCGACATTAATGCTGCTGTGCTTACCGCTTTCTCTGTCGGCGGCATCGCCTTTCCCCTTAATGCAGACCACACCGCACTTTATGGTCACGGCTCAACCACTTAAACGGCCCATTTCACTCAACCGCATTCATGCTTGGCAGGTACACATTACCGACAACGTGGGTAAAAATGTGGAAGGCCTGCACTTTAGAGTACAGGGAGGGATGCCCGCACACCGACACGGTTTTCCCACTCAACCCACACTGATAGAAGAAACCGCACCAGGGGAATACCTGATTGATGGCATGGCTTTCAATATGTTCGGGCAATGGCAACTTGAGCTGATTAATCAAAACCTTAATCCGCCTTTCCATATCACGTTTGATTTTGCGATCACCCATGAAAACAGCCAATAAACCCGCGAGTGCATCCCGTCGAGCATGGACTCTTGGCATGATATTGCTGGGGGCAACTTGCTTAGGTGGCCTTGTGTTGACTGAACTCGGGATTAACGTCCAAGAGAGACAGCCCATGACTTGGACGGCCGAAGAACTCGCGATCTTAAAGGGGCTACGGCTCCCTGATCGCTGGGATATAGAGGACCCCTCGAATGCGTATTTACACGATCCTTCGGCGGCACAATGGGGTGAGAAACTGTTTTTTGATAAACGTTTGAGCCGTTCACGGCAGATCGCCTGCGCGACCTGCCACCAGCCCGACCACTATTTCACGGCCTCCCCAAACAGTGGGATCAACCTCGACAAACAGGTACCTACCCTGCTAGGCGTCGCGTCCTTACAATGGTATATGCTGGATGGCCGCGTGGACAGCCTGTGGTCACAAGCCCTGAAACCGTTAGAGCACCCGCTTGAGCACCACGGCACCCGTACCGATTATGTACAGCTCATTGCGCGCTATTACCCGCACGCGTACGCGGCGACTTTTGGTCCCTTACCATCCGCCATCACGCAAGATGATTTGCCAGCACAGGCTTCTCCCGTCAGTGCCCTTGCCCATGAGCAGCAACACTGGCAGCAGTTAGATAAAGACACTCAAACGGCGATCAATCACGTCTTTGCCAATATCGGCAAAGCACTGGCGGCCTATCAAGCCACGTTATGGCCCCGACCTTCCCGCTTTGATCGGTTTGTGACCCAGCTACTGACAGCCAACGCTTCATCTGGCTTACCGACGACGCATGTATTTACAGGCAGTGCGTCTACTGCCGATACGTTTACTGATAATACCTTTAGCCCGGATGAAATCGCGGGGCTGAAACTGTTTATCAGCGAACAAGGTCAATGCCTGCATTGCCATAACGGCCCACTACTGACCAATGGTGGGTTCCATGTCACCACCGTGCCGTCCCCGCATCCGATGGCAAAAGCAGGACGGCTCAATGGCATTGAAACCGCCTACGCGGATCCCTTTAATTGCCTAGGCCCTTACAGCGACAGTGCGCCAGAACAATGCAAAGCCCTGCGTTTTAGTAAACGGAACACGCCTGAACTACGCGGGGCGACAAAAGTGCCCACCCTGCGCAACATCGCCGAAACGGCCCCTTACATGCATGCAGGGCAATTCACCACGCTGCATGACGTTTTGCAGTATTACAACCGAGCGGCCACCCCATTTGCTGCACACACGGATCTTAGCCCGCTGAAATTATTGCCTTATCAGCTGAATCAATTGGAAGCTTTTTTGCGTACCTTGAGCCGTGATCACCGCCATCCCCCCACAGACATCTATGCCAACTCAAGCCATTTTGAATCCGACCATTCCCAGTCAAACCATGCGGCCTCACTTTATCCCGCCTCAAGCTATACCGCTTATGCCATGCAATATGCTTCGGAGAACCCACAATGAGCACTCACTCGCCCGCTTCATCACCACGGTCTATCGGGCGGTTCATCGCTGCGATGGCCGCCACCTTCAGTATTCCCAGTCATGCGCATGTCCGGTGGTTTGTTCCCGACGGCACCAACCCAGATGTAACGCTGCCATGGGATACGCTTTCGCTGATGATCACCCTTATCACACTCGGGTTGTTTGCCTTCGCCGCAACACTCTCTTACGCGCCTGTGCTGCCTCGTGCGATCAAGACCGGCTTAGATCGACCGGTTGTCAGTACCCACCCTTGGCTGTGGTACATACTGGTGTTGGTCATCAACACCTATTTAGCGATTAACTTATTGCAAGGGGAGTTTCTTGCCCCCAACCTGTATTTATCACCGCAACAAGCCATCTATGGCGTCATCATCCAAGCCTCCGCCATTGTGCTCATGGCCTTTTCGGTCAGCTTGACGGGTGTGGCGATCGCCGGTACCGCGTTGGCATTGGTGATATTCTTCCCGTTTTTTATTGCGCTTGATTACGTCTTTGAATTCTTTTTTGTGGGGCTGGCCTTAATCTGCATAGGCCCAAGTCTCAACCATAATGATACCCGCCTGTGTCAGGGGTTAGGCGTCGACAAAACCCAATGGCGCACACTGGCAATCCACTTATTGCGTATTGGGCTTGGCCTGCAACTGCTCGAATTAGGGCTGCACAACAAACTGATGTTGCCCGGCATGGCGTTGGCGTTTATTGAACAGCACCCTTACTACAATTTCTTCCCGCTGCTGAATTTGCCGCAAGTCAGCCATTTGCACTTTGTGTTTTTTGTCGGGATCAGCGAAGCGCTGATCGGCTTGCTACTGATCTTCCATTTCGCCAACCGGATCATTTATGCCTTGCTACTGACCATTTTCATGATCACCCTCTGGCTCTCCGGCACCGACGAATTGATCGGTCACCTGCCTCTCATCACGGTGGTGGTTATCTTGTTTATTGAATCGGGAAAAGAAAACGTCAGGTAAAACGCACAGGTATTTCCCATAGTCGTCTGCATCAATGTTCAGTACACTACCGGACTTTGTCTCACGCGACTTACGGATGGAACATTTTGCAGACACTTTCTCAGCTTAAATCGGGCGAACTGGCGGGCGTTCAGCGTCTGAAATTATCCGAGCAATTAACCACCTTTCCTTTAGAAATTTTGTCTCTCGCAGAGAGCTTAGAAATTCTGGATTTGTCGGATAACCAGTTGTCGTCGCTGCCGGATGAATTTGCCCAGCTGAAGAAACTGAAGATCTTCTTTGCGTCTAACAACCAGTTTGACACGCTCCCCGACGTACTCGGCCAATGCCCTGAGCTAGAAATGGTGGGACTCAAGGCCAACCAGATCAAACACGTGCCTGCACAGTCATTACCACAAAAACTGCGCTGGCTGATCTTGACGGAAAACCAAATTGACACCCTGCCAGATGCTTTGGGGGAACGTCCTCGTCTGCAAAAACTGGCTTTAGCGGGTAATCGCCTGACTCAGTTGCCACAAACCCTGTCGCAACTGGGCAACCTTGAGCTAGTGCGCATTTCTGCCAACCAACTCACCGAATGCCCAGATCAATTGTTCGGGCTACCGAAACTGGCATGGTTGGCGTTTTCCGGAAACCCGTTTAGCCAGTCAGACATCAAAAACCATACCGTACCGTGTGTGCCATCGCGCGATTTCACCTTGCATCAGGTACTCGGCCAAGGGGCGTCCGGCGTGATTTCTAAAGCCTCATGGCTTCACGCCCAAGATCGCTTCCCTGAAGAGATTGCCGTTAAAGTGTTTAAAGGCGAGGTGACCAGCGATGGCTACCCAGAAGACGAGTTACAGGCTTGTCTGAAAGTGGGACACCACCCCAACGTGGTGCAATCTTTGGCGCAAGTGAATGAGGAAGGCTACCTTGCCTTGATCATGAATTTGATCCCAAGCCATTACCGCAACTTAGGTTTGCCACCAACGTTCAGTACCTGTACCCGCGATACCTTCCCTGCGGGCTTTACGCTGTCGATTGCGCAAATTGATAAGATCGTGACGCAAATGGCCGATGTGTTTGCGCACCTGCATAGTAATCAAGTGTGTCATGGCGATCTCTATGCCCATAACACCCTGTTTGATGAAGACGCCAATATCATTTTCGGGGATTTTGGTGCTGCGACCATGTATCACATGCTGACAGACACACAGCAAGCGCAAGTAAAGCAGATAGAGTACCGTGCGTTTCAGCACTTCATTGATGATCTGCTGAGTGTATGTGCAGCAGAAGATCAGCACAGCGACATGTTCCTGCAGCTCAAGCAAATGGCTAAACAAGACTGTCCACTGGTGTCACACAAAGCCGCATGATCTGACTGAGCTCCACACGGCAGCTCCAAGCGACAGGGCCAAACGACAGACAGAAAAAAAGCGGTGTCTTCACACCGCTTTTTGGTCTTTTCTCGTTGTATTTTCTAGCAGCCTATAGGCTTACAGCTTATTCCACGCATCTTGCCAGTAAGCACTGGTACCCGGCGCATACGCGGCGTTTGCACACCAGCCAGAATTTGGCCATGGCTTACACTGGTACAGATGTTCGTCAGTCCCTTTAACAATGTCCCCTTCTTGATAAGCCGTACCGGCTTGGTACAGAGGGTATTCACCTGATGGTGGTGGTGTGACTTCAGGTCCTGGATTGGGTACTGCGCAGCCATTATCAGACACTTGCTTCCACACGCCCCATTCGCCGGTTGTGCCCGGCTCTTCGCCTTGCGTCC
The DNA here is from genome assembly GCF_050337005.1 of Photobacterium japonica. Lineage (NCBI taxonomy): Bacteria > Pseudomonadati > Pseudomonadota > Gammaproteobacteria > Vibrionales > Vibrionaceae > Photobacterium > Photobacterium japonica. Next base: position 24,210 of record NZ_JAKJSN010000060.1, read on the forward strand.
ACCAGCCCGCTAGCCATACTGCACCATTGTGCGACACGTGATCACCGGCAACATAAATGCTCTGTGCTGACCACGCATTCTCACAACTTTCAACCGTGACAGTACGCTCTGCCGTCACGGTTTGACCCGCACTGTCTGTCACCTGATACACCAGCACATATGCGCCCGCCGTATTCGCGTCCACCTGACCCGATACCGACACAGCAGCAGACAAGTCACCGTCTTCTGCATCTTGCGCAGACACGCCGTTCATCGCATCAAACGCCGCCCCAAGATCGATCTTGGCATCCGCAACGCCCGCCAGTACCGGCTTTTCGCTGAACACTTCTACTGTACGGGTTACCACGGTTTCACTTTGCGCACTGTCGTAGGCCTTGTAGGTCAAGGTGTAGAAACCGGCTTTTTGGTTATCAACCTGTCCTTCAATGACCAACGATGCCGTAACATCGCCATCAAAGTCATCTTGTGCGGTTACACCCGCCAGCGGATCAAACGCCTCACCTTGGGCAATCACTACATCGTCAATGCCCTGAATCGTCGGTGCTTGGCCAGCTTCGGTGGTGATAACACTCGGCTTCAGTGGCGCTTTTGGCGCAGCAAGTGCAATCGTGTCTAACACTTCATCGTGACATACCACTTCCGCTTGGTAGGGTTGCAAAGCCGTCTCAACGTTTACGTGGAAACGGTTCATCATCCCCGTAGTTAAACGGCGGTTGTGTAGGTTAAACGTCTTGGTGCCGCCTTCGCGCGTCATCACGTTCAGCTGACACGCAGAAGGCATGAAACGGTCTTCGTAAACCGAGCCATACGCACCGTGCAATGCCGGATAAATATAGCTTGGCAGCGTGTTTTCTGGATCGTAATAGCCAACGAGCGTGGTCACTGCCACACCTTGCTTATTCGGTGTACGCTCAATTTTCTTATTCAGGATATCGTTGTCTATTTCTACCCATTCACCCTGAGTGTATTGATAGGCATATTTACTGCCCATCGGCAATGGACGACTCGTACCGTTGAAATGCACCGTCGCCGTCCATGCTGCTGACGACTCAACCAATGCAATCTTGCCTTCAAAGCTCGCATCATTGGTTAAGTACAGATCTCTGGCCCAATGACGATCACGCATATTAATATGAACGATGTTGTAATCGGTATACAGCTCTTGCAGCTTAGTGCTGTCAGGGCCGAACTGATGCACGGATTCCTTATCATTTAACATGATCACCACAAGGCCTAAATTATCGATCCCTGTATTGGTCCAAGGCTCCATGATTTTTTTATCATGATTCCACTTACTGAAACCGGTTGGCGAGTTCAGATCAAAGTTAACTTTCGTTTCCAACGCGTCTTGGAAAACACTGGATTCATAAGGTGCGAAAAGTGTGTAAGCATTCTGCTCAGGGTATAGCGGCCAGCCGCCCGACATGGTGCCTTTACCGAAGGCATGGCCCTCAAACGGTTCTGCACATTCACCGTTGTAACAGGTGCTCTGACCGTTCGCTGCTCGGAGGAAATTCGGGATAAAGATGTTCTTATTGGCATCCCATCCCCATGCTGAATTACGCTCGGTGGAACGGTTGTGTATCGCCCCTCGGAAACCGCCCGGGAAATGGTCACCCACGCCAAATTCATGGCCGGTCTCATGGGTAAATTCATTACCTGTTGAGTTAGCAACTGACGCGACCCCGACATAGGATCCTAGCAGGCCATGGTTAACCAATCCCGTCGAGTATTTACCGACCGACATGTTCACCGTCACTTGCGCGGCGTAATATGGGTTATCAATGATCCACGATGTACCACTGCGCACATATGAGGAGTTCACCCCGTAGTTGGCACTGTTGATCCCGGCCGATACCAATTCACGTGCGACACGGTAGTGTGAATCACTGCCATACACATCAAACGCACTTGGATCATAATCTGTCAGCAAACGACCATCTGGCAGCATGATTTCAGGAAAATATATCGACTCGTACGGGTTCACCGTTAACTTACTGATCTGAATATTTTGGAAATACTGACGTTGCAGTTCGCGATCTTTGGCAAAGACAAACGCGTTTCTTGGCGGGGTTAACAAACCAATGTCGACGGCATTCAACACCAAGTGCGTATTTATGCCAATTTTTACATTATCGAGTACGCCTTCTTTGCCATCACTCGTGGTGAACGTGAGCGTCAGGCCCGGTTGCATCACTTCCGCTGGCAGCGCAACGGTGTAAGCCTTGTCGCTGTAAGCCACCTTATTGATGTCCATGTCCCCCTGAGCATACCAAGTACCATTCAGGTTATGATAAGTCAGTGATCGACCGCGACTCAGCGTATCGTTCCCCCTTGAATATTGGATGTGCGAGTTATAGCCAGCATGGGAAGAAAAGGTCACGACTTTATCCGTGAATGCGTCATCTTCCGGCAGCGTAAAGTGCTTCATCCAATTACCATCACTCAACTCAACATGAATGGTGTCATGCTGCGCTAACAGCTTGCGGAAAGCGGGCTGGCCGGCTTCATCAGCAATGCTGGAAATCTCATGAAATTGCGTAAGATGGCGATCAAACTGTTCAGGTTTGGTCGTATCGATATCCAGATCAAGTTGGCTGGCAATTGTCGGCTGCTGATTCGGCAGTTGCATTGCGGCGCGATGCACAACGTCACCTTGTGCATTTTTCGCGATCACTGTGATCGGCTCGTTACTCGCCACGTTATTGGCTTGCGGCTCAAAAATCACCAAAGTCTTACGTAACGCCACCAAGTGGGGATGACGGTCATCTTGAAGGGTATTGGCCGTCGGTAAAATCAGGCTTTGTGCCAAACTTACGGTGCCTAACAAGCGACCTTGCGTGTCGGATGGCAATTCCTTTTGGCTAAAATAGTGCATGTCAGCAGGCATCGTTTGTACGCCAAACGCCGCTCCGCTCGCAAGCAGTGCGGGGATCAAGCAAGCAATATAGGTCTTTTTCATATTAATCCAAATGACTATTAATTAATTTGTCAGCAATATAAATAATGCCGAAACGATTTGTTACAGGAATGATTTTTTCTTTGAACTAATCCCACAAAATAAGCATTTTTTTACTTCTACCGTAGGCCGATATGAGGGGGATGCAGATGCAAAATGGCGCCTCTCAGAAAGGCACACTAAACGACAGATAAAAAAGAACCCTGCATCAAAAGCAGGGTTCTCTTGTTACTTAATCAGACTTCAACCATCTGATTTCATTGAACGTGACAACCCATTATTGTGGGTTAAGGCCCAATTGCTTTAGCACTAGCTTAAAGTTCTCGCGGCGCTCTTTCACGTTGTGAACGTCACCGGTTGAACACGTCAAGTCAGGACAACCACGGTTAACGATACCTGAAACGTCATCAATGAATTGAGACCCTTTCATGCCACCATCAACGTAGTTTTTCAGCTCGTTGTAGTAGTTCCAATCCGCGTACTGACCGCCTTCATCGTTGTAAGCCTGTACTGACGTTACCCAGTAGAACAGACCTGCAATCCACTTAATTTCTTTGTTCTCTTCAGAGCTACAGATCAAACCTGGGTTTGAACAGAAATCAAGTTCAGCGTACAGCGGGTTCGCCGGTGGCGCTTCAACCGTTACGCCGTCAATCGTTTTACCAATGGTCTCTGGGTCAACGTGTGAGCGACCTAGGTAGTGGTTCAGCGTACCGAAGTTCTGACGACCTGTAGTCTGAATAACACCACGGCCCCACCAGCCACAACCTTCAACACTTTCTTGGCTGCTGCCGTCCCAAATGAAGCTACCGGCTTTCTGGCCAACGTACGTCTTACACGTATCACGTTCCCAAACCTGCTTCGACGTATCTACCGATTCAGGTACATCGTTACAGTGACCGTTGTTGGTCCAACGACCTACTGCGCCGTTCACTAGCAGGCCACGCTCTTCCAGTACCGCATCTGGCGCTGCAAATACTGGCGCAGGTGCACCGTACCATTTCGCATGTGTCAGTGCGCTCACTTCCATCTTGTTATCACGAGGACACGAGTAAGCGTAATCTAGGCCCGATGCTGGGTTCACACCGTAATCCGCGTATTTCTGACCCAGCTGACCACAGCTTGCCGTCATCGGGTAATCCGCTGGCGCGCCGTATTTCACTTCAGACCAGTTGTTCTCGTCACACGCGTTGTAACGAATGGTTTCTTGCATACTTTGTGCTAGGAACGCAGCAATCGCGACTTTGGCGTATTTGATGTTTGTTGCATCATCTTCGCCTTCGTTCAATAGCCAGAACTTGTTACCTGCCACACCGATGTTGTGCATCGCATTCAGGCCATCAAGGAAGTCATTCCATTTGTACACCGTTGACGGAACCCACTGTGATTGCGGTGTTTCGTATAGGAATGCTTCGTTATCCATCGCATTTTCAGCGGCTGCTAACTGTTGGTTCAGCGCTTCAATCGTGGTTAGCGAGCCTTTTTCTAGCTCTTTACCGACATAGTACAGCGGTACTTTCACATCTTGGTATTGATCGATCTTGTTGGTTAGATCCGAAGAATCGTTATCAAACAGAATCGCGAATACGTTACTGTAAGCCGCTTTACGTAGCTGAGGTTTACCCGCTGCGTCACCCATGAAGTAACCTGACGTTTGCGCCGTTGGCATGTCAGCCAGCATTGCTGGTGTCTTCACGTAGTCAGACACTTGCTTCACGTACTCAAGCGCATTGTGCCACTGCTCGCTGGTCAGTGCGTTTGTTTCACCTGATTTGGTGAACGCCACGAAGTCTGCTTTGTTTGCTGAATCCGCTTTGTACAGTTCGAAGTTATCCAGTAGATCTGCCGTAAATGCAGATGCTTCATCCCAGACAGACTGACGGCCAGAATGCGTATCGAACGCGAACTCACCAATATGTAGCGACCAACCAAATGTCGCTTGTGGCGCTAGCGTGGTGATGATCAGGTTGTGCGCTTGTGCCCAGCCTTTCACGTCGCTGCTCAGTGCGTTGATGGCATCGAGATCAATCTTGCTGCCTGTGCTTTCAACAGCGCGTGTTAGCGCTTCTTTCACTGATACAGCGCCCAGTGCTGCGCCTTTATCGTTGGTTGCCAGATCAAGCACATCACTGTTGATGATGATGGATGCGGTACCTGCTTGCTCAGCCTGCTGGATGATTGATACAAACGCACGCGTTAGTGCATCCACGTTCGCCAATGCATCGCTGTTGATCGCATCAATCGTCAACGTTGCAGGAGCCGCCGTTGATGGGCTTGCTACAACAAACGTGTTTGGCCAACCTGCCACTTCCAGACGAACTGGGTCCATTGGGTTTTGCAGTGATAGCAAAGGTGCCGTACCTGGTTCTGTGCCATCACAGTTCAGGTGAAGTGCCCATGATGCATCGCTGCCTGGTACTGACTTGGTCCAGTAAATCGCAGAGTAAGCAATGTTGTCGTGAACCATGATGTCACCGCCCGTCGCGTGATCACCACGTGTCCAGTCAGGGTACACATTGAACTCTTCACATAGCGCACCCGGTGGTGTCACTGGTGGCTCAACCGGCGGTTCTACCACGTCTTGCTCAACGGTAATTTTCACACGCGCTGATGCTGTTAGATTCTGTGCATCGGTCGCAATCGCGTTCAGTGTGATGTCGCCGGTCTTGGTTGGCTGCCAATCACACGCGAACTTATCGGTCGTTGCGGCATCGAACGTACAGATCTGCTGGTTGCCCGCTTTAACAACGACTTTCTTCAGGTCGTTATCCACATCTGTTGCATTAACAGAAATAGACACGGTCTCTTTTTCGTTAACCGTTGTGCCGTTTGCTGGGGTGATGAATGTCACTACTGGAGCAGTGAAGTCTTCCGTCACTTCTTCTTTAACGGTCACAGAAACCGATTGCTGCTCAAGCTGCTGGTTGTTCTTGTCCAGTACAATCACGTTGATTGTCGCGCTACCCGCTTCCACTGGCGTCCAGTTTTGCGTGTAAACGGTTTGGCTCTGGTTAACCGCTTTCACAGATAGCTTCTGGTTGTTTGCCCAGAACTCTACTTTTGCTGCCAATTCGCCGTCAACGCTTGCTTTGATCGCAACCACGTCGTTCGCGTTAACGACCTGACCTGCCACTGGAGACAGAACAGACAGCTCTGTTGGCTCTGGATCGGGGTTTGGACCTGGGCCTGGTTCACCTGAACATTCCGTCAGTTCCCAGAACCAAGAGCTTGCGCTTGGGGTTTCCCAAACACCTGGGTTGTTCTTCGCGATGAAACACTGATCGTTGTAAGACACCACATCGCCATTGCTCACCTGAGTTTGACCCGGGATAAATGGAATGATGTCGCCTAGATCAGGGTTTGGACCTGGCTCTGGCTCTGGCTCTGGCTCTGGCTCTGGCTCTGGCTCTGGCTCTGGCTCTGGCTCTGGCTCTGGCGCTCTGGCTCTGGCTCTGGCTCTGGCTCTGGCTCTGGAGTAGGTTCGCCTGAACATTCAGCCGCCGTCCAGAACCATGAACTTGCATCCGGTGTTTCCCAGATACCTGGGTTATTTTTAGCGACAAAACACTCGCCGTTGTACGATACCATCTCGCCATTTGTTACTTTTGTTTCACCAGGAACAAAAGCGACAACATCAGATGCGTGTGCGTCTGCGGCATGCAAATAACCACTAAACATCACACCAGCCAGTGCGATTGTTATTTTATTTAATTTATTCAAAGTTTAGCTCTTCTGTTATTTATTCGTCTTTTCAGACAAATTCATTCGTTATTTAAAGGGCGTGTCATGGATGATTATTATGATTCACGCCCTCCGTTGCGAACTCATGCTTACAGTTCAGCGTGATGGAGACGATAGCGTGGGTAATAGCATGTCGATATTATTTATCGACACATTTAAAGCCCGCTATCAGAAACAATACCGGTCTGTTTTGTTTTCATAAATCATCCAAACATGAAATCGACAGGCTTATATTAAAAAAGTCAGTATTCATCGTTTCATGAAAAACCAGAATATCAATCTCAGTTAACATCCTAATTTTTCTGTATTTAACTACGGAAAATCGCATTCTCCACGAACGATTTATCAACTTTGTGATATTGGTTCAGTTTTTATTTTCAATAACAGTGTATATAGGAAAATTCCTACAAGATTTTCCGCTCATTTTTTATGCTAATCAGCAATTTATATGAGTACAGAGGCATGCGCCCAGCGCTTTTGTCAGCGCAGTAAGCGTAAAGCACGCATCGCAAAAAAAAACGGTTTAAAGAAAAGGCGCTGCAACGCCTCTCAACCGCAGCGGTCATGCAACAACAAGCCCGCTTTTCATCAGACATGCAGCAAGTAAAATTGGCGCTCGTATTGGGCGAACTCCATCGCCGGTTCGGCCACGACAACGAAGCCGTGCACTCTTTTAGTTTGGCCGCCAATTTGGTTAACGATCCTTCCGCCGATCCCGATTTACGTGTTGGTGCGCGACAGTCAGTCGCCTATCACTGCCACGATATGGAGAGGTATCAACAAGCATTGGGTTTAAACTTAGCGGCAAAAGGTACTTCGCGGTAATAGGGGGGCATCCCATCGCGCTATCTTCGACCTTGTTCCAAACAATGAACTGCATCGCACAATAGCCGACAAGCATTGTTTATAGATTGCTCAGCAATACCCACAAATTCTATATTGATTTATTGCGCATTGATGCAGCAATACTTCGGTCGCGGCATGTCTTCATCCCTTTGAGTACATAACGCAACCTGTTCATGATTCATTGTATGTAGGATTGCTATGAACGTTCTCACACCATCTTGGGTTTCACTGGCACTGTTGTGTGCCGCCACATCGGCTTCCACTGTAGCTAATGACACTTTCGTTCCACCCAAAACACAGCACAATTTATTCTCCGGTGAATTTCAGCCTTATCAGCAAAGCAGTGGCAAAGTGGTGGCGACCTACATAGGTAACTGGGTTGACCCATCGGTGGTCGCGACGATCAACGGCGATAACCTGACCCACCTCATTTATGCGTTCGTGGAAGTCTGTGGCGAGAAGCAACGGGATGTGTTGAATGACGTGTGTAAGGACATTGCCGATAATCGATTAGCCGTTAACGATAGCACGGTCGATACCACTTTTATCGCGCAGTTTGAGCAACTGAAAAAACGTTATCCGCACCTGAAGATTTTGCTTTCGATCGGCGGCGGTGGCCGTTCTGCCACCTTCACTCACGTGGTCGCCAGTGAAGCCCATCGACAAACGTTCGTGGATTCCACATTGGATTACCTGGCGAAATATCCGGTGTTTGATGGTATCGACATTGATTGGGAATACCCCTTAACCGCAGAAGAAGGTAACGGGTTTGCGTTGTTAATGGCCGATCTCAACGTCGGATTAGAAACACTGGAGCAACGTACCCACCGCCAGTACATCAACTCGGCAGCGGTCAACACCATCGATTACCTCACCCAATTTGTGAATTACCGTGAGGTCGCCCCGCATACCGATCTTCTCTTTCTGATGACCTACGATTTATTTGGCAGCTGGTTTCCAGACAACATCGGTCATCATACCAACCTGCAGTCCCACTCAAGCAATGTGAAAAAGGGGCATGATCATAGCGTGAACCGTGCCGTCGAAAAGTTTATCGCCATGGGTGTACCGACTGAAAAACTCGTGATTGGGGTAGCCAAATATGCCCGAGGCTGGCAAGGCGTTGTCCCGCATGACAAAGGGGGGCCATTTGGCACCGCAGCGACAGAATTGTTTCCTCTCGCGACACAACCGGGGGATGAATCAGGCGTGATCACCTATGCCACGCTGTACGACACCCTATTGGGCAAAGACGGTAAAGGACGCGATGGGTTTGAAATTCGTTATAACGCAGACTGCGCCTGCCATTATGCATGGAGACAAAAAGACGGCGCTTTCGTGACGTTTGACCACCCTTACGATGTGTACCAAAAAGGCCGTTATGCCATAAAGCACAATCTGGCGGGTGTGTTTTCGTGGGCCTACCAGCAGGATAACGGTGATTTGTTGAATGCCATGAATGAAGGGATCGGTAATTTATCAGCAGATAACAAATAACCGTCTCGTGCTTATCCTGTCGCTAAAAGCGGTCGCGTGAAATCCCCGGCCGCTCTGATCGCGTCATAGTATGCCAGCAGTCAACCCAAAACATTTTATTCTCCATCACACATACAAAAAACATGGCGCAATCTCTCATTATTTTTTTGTTTCTCTCTTTGTGCGCCATGTTTTTTTTAAAATACTCAATGATGTTTTTTATTTATTCGGTTATCAATTTTCCAAACGTGCCTAATATCCCATAAAACATCGCGTATATTTTAATACCGTTGATGGTATTCACAATAGCAAAATAACGTAAGCTGCTTGTCACTTTAAATAATTTATACGCCACCTGAAACTATTTAAATTACTGTCACTGACAATTAAGAGGCAATCAAGCGATGAAAAAAACGATAAATGTGCTTCATCTTACGGTGGTAGTGGCTTTAGGTGGACTGCTCTTTGGGTATGACACGGCGGTTATATCAGGAGCAACTGGCGCCTTAACTCACTTTTTCCAACTCTCTGCTGCTGAGCTGGGTTTTGCTGCATCTTCTGCATTGATTGGTTGTTTCATTGGTGCCATTCTTGCAGGTCAATTAAGTAATTCAAAAGGACGCCGTGGTGCATTACTCATCGCAGCGGTCTTGTTCTTTATCTCTGCGGTCGGCACCGCGATACCCGATAATTACTGGGTCTTTATCTTCTTCCGTATTGTCGGAGGCATTGGTGTCGGTATCGCCTCTATGGTCTCGCCAATGTACATCGCAGAAGTCGCGCCACCCAGCAAACGTGGCGCGCTCGTATCTTGTAACCAATTTGCGATCATCTTCGGTATGCTGGTTGTTTACTTTGTTAACTACGGCATTGCACTGATCGGCACGGAAGGATGGCTGAATACAACGGGTTGGCGATACATGTTTGCCTCTGAATGTATCCCTGCTCTCCTTTTCTTCGGTCTACTTTTCACTGTACCGGAAACACCACGTTGGTTAGCGATGAAAGGGCGTAATGAAGAAGCGCGCAACCTATTGTCAGCCATCAACAAAGGGGCGGCGATTGAAGACCAATGGCGAGATATTCAAGAATCACTCACTGAAACAAAAGGCAAAATTAGCATTGCTGCGTTAGGAATGATGGGCGTGCTGGTTATCGGCATCATGCTCTCTGTGCTGCAGCAAGTCACAGGGATCAACGTCGTGCTTTACTACGCGCCAGAGATCTTCAAGAGCTTTAGTGATTCATCAACCGATGTGGCACTGCTCCAAACCATTCTTGTGGGTGCAGTAAACTTAACGTTTACCGTTGTCGCTATCTTTACCGTCGATAAATTCGGTCGCCGTCCGTTAATGATGATCGGTGCGGGGGCGATGGGTGTGTCGATGATCGCAATCGGCACCGCCGCTTACACAAATGCCATCGGGGGCTACTTACTGTTCTTCATGTTGCTATACATCGCAGCCTTTGCGTTGTCTCTCGGCCCTGTGGTGTGGGTACTTCTCTCTGAGATTTTCCCTAACAGCATTCGCTCTAAAGCGCTGTCGATTGCCGTATTTGCCCAATGGTTCGCAAACTTTTTAGTCTCACAAACCTTCCCGATGATGAATGACACGAACGGGTATTTATTCCAAACATACAACGGTGCCTTCCCATTCTGGCTGTACGGCATCTTCGGTATCTTTACCGTTTACTTTGTCTGGAAGTTCGTACCAGAAACGAAAGGGATGAGCTTGGAGCAACTCGAACAAATGTGGGTTGACCGCAACGCAGAATCTGAAAAGCTAAAAACACAAACACTTTAATTATCAGCAGCGCCCGCTAAAATGAACAAAAGGAACGTTCTCAATGAGGCGTTCCTTTTTTCTTGCTTCAACCATCTATGATTGACCGTATCTCATTGAGATATTATTGATAACCCATTTAAGCGCCCACACTTTATTATCATCATTTATGAGACATTTATGATCATTTATGATGACACCCATGATAAAAACCCAATACGTGACCTTTTCTTGCGCGCCCATATACGCCTTAATTGATGTGATGAGGTTATGGTTTCGTGCGCCACCATTGCAGTAAGTGCAATAACCCCATTGCGCCATGGGCGTAGAAGTAAGCTTCAATCAGGCCAACACTGGTTTTATGTATCTCAAGTAGCTGAGGGCTTGTACCCGCGTTACTTGCACCGAGATACCATAACGTGCCCGTGACTAAAGCAAGTAATAGTGCCAGTAAACCCAACCCTTCAACGGTCGCAGCCAAGCCTGCGGGGTGAGATTCAGGAAGGCGCAGTGTGCGGAGAACATTGATGTCTTTTTTGATTTGGCTGAAATGGCCAAAAAGCCACGGATACATATCGGCGATAGTACGACGCTTGATCACGTGGTATACAAACACCAACGTGATTGGCAGTAAGCAAAGTCCACTGTACACGTGGAACTTGGCCATCAGGTTGATATTTCCCCAAAGTGTGTCGGCATGAACATGCATGAAATTAGAGGAAATGATCTGCAAAAGAACCCAGACGAGACTCAAACCATGCAGCACTTTTTCTGATGTTGGCAGTTCAGCGAATAGCGCGCCCACCCCTTTTTTTACACGTGATAATGGCATTATGTGTTCTTCTATGCAGACTGATATTTCAATGAACAGAGACAGGTATGTCTACCTTTGTTCAGCAAGTCTACGCCGTTTATTCTCCCGTGCTAGGTGTTTGGCTTCAACATAATTACTCATTTTTGGATATTTTCGTTACGCAATCGTACTCTTTGCTGAAAGACAAGATTGAGCCAACGACGCGTACCGCGTACTGTGACACCCACGCGTACTGTGACACCCACGCGTACTGCAACGTTTGCACATATCCCGCCGTACTCATCCCCCTTACTGTGACATCCATGATAAAACCCGGTTAACAGCACCCTTATTCAACCACCATTTTTCTCACACTTTCCCCAATCCATTGGCTGTATTCATCAGTATTTTCGATCTCAGTGCTGTGGTATGGCGATTTCCGTCAATTTCTTGCACGACAGAGCCTAGCCAGGTGGCTAGTCGACAATGAAACCCTTAAAGTTATTTATCAAGCCGCACTTAGCAGCCGTCGACTGGCGCTTACCCCTTGAGTTCGTTGCTGGCCAATATGGTGATGGTACTCACGCAACATGTGTTCTTTACCGATTGCACCAGAGAAGTTTTGCTCTAAACGGCAGGCTAATTCCAACCAATTTTCTTCACTCAAGCCAAGACGGGAAATTACATTCAATGCGTTTTTTGATATGTAGCCGTGTTTTCCATTACGAATGGCATGCCCTGTTTCATCGACAAGTAATAAATAATCGGTAAACACAAAAGGTAAGCCTTTGGGCATATTGGCTCGGGAATTTCCCACAAAAGGGAGTAAGGTTTTCGGTTGGTAGCTTGATTTGGCGGCATTAGCGCGCTTTTTAATACTGGTATGGGCTGAGGATTCTGGCGTTGTCGCGATACCCGCCCGAACAGGGTTAAGGTCAACGTAAGCCATACAGGCAAGGAGTGCCGCTTCATCTAACAAGGCTTGAGATTTAAAGCGCCCTTCCCAAAAACGTCCGGTGCAGCCGTCTTCTTTATTGGCTTGACGTGCAATAGGTTCATTCAACAAACGCATAAACCAACTGATGTCATGTAGCCGTTTTCGCCAGTCTTCTACGATACGCTCAACCGCCTGTAACTGTGCACGATCCATTTGGCTGCGCAGGTTTTCATCCAGCCAAGTATTGGAAAGAAAGTTTCCCTTACACACCCGATGCCAGCGCGTGATCACCTCTTCCTGTGACCACATTTGGGCTTGTTCAGCATCCACATGCAGTACCACATGAGTATGATTACTCATCACCGCGTAAGCACAGATATCAATCGCAAATACGTTGGCAAGAAACAGCAGCCGTTGCTCCACCCATGCTCGTCGGTGTTCGAAACACTGCCCCGTTAGCGGATCTTTACCGCATAGAAAGGTTCTTCTCACACAACGCGATACACAGTGGTAATACGGTGTGTCGGTCAAGCTGACTTGTGTTTTTCTTGCCCTTGGCATGTTTGCAGGCTCCCTAATTCATCCATGATAAAGAAAGCCTAGAACGCAGGGCAAAAAAGTACAAAAGTGTGGGTGTCTTGTTTGTTTTGGGCTATCAGGAGGGGGCGCGTTGATTATTTAGGCTGAAGCTTAAGCACTTGCTCAATTTCCGCCTCCAAATACCTACAATCAGCGGGTTGTGTACCCGGCTCTAACCAGTCGCAGGCGTTGTACAAATTACCCAGCCATTCTGGAAAATCGTATAACTGTTCAATCGGACAAATCATTTTGCAGACATCGTAAGGCCTGCATTTTCCAGCTAGGTATTGTTTCAGGCGATGGTGGAAGAGCTTCTTAGCGTAACCTTCTGCTTTGCTTCCTTTTAAACTGAATTCTGGCCATTGTCTAGATATGAAGCTAGAGAGGTAAGATCCGGCTTTTTCAACGTCACTAATATCCTTCGTGTTTATCGATAACAACGCAATGAGATCAATGTCATCAATAGAATATTCACTGGTTAGAAGGTAGTTGACTGCCCACTCGATGAGGTCACGATCATCGAGGTATTCGATTTCAAAAGCAATGTAAGCGGATACTGGACTCTCAATCTTCATCATGCACAAACACCCCAATCTTTAGCCCATATGCGCTTATTTAGTATGAATCTGCGAATGCAGTGAGCAAACACAAAATAAGTAAAGTATTAGCGGTCTGATGCATTGGATCATTAAGTATTTTTTCGATGGTAATCAATATACTCATCTAATCTTTCTAGTTCAATGTAGCCTTCCGATTCAGGATCTTTCGGGAGAGGTACTGTTTCTAGGTAGTCAATGTTCTCAATTACCTTCTTCTCGCCAATGCCGCTATCTAGCACAATATACATAGCATTCTTGGCGTGCTTGTGAATCCCCTCATCATAGTTAGGTATGCCAACTCTTAACCCCAAAGCCTGAGGGTTATTCTTACTCGATAAAGGCAAAAACCAGAGTTTAGCAGGATCATAGTCAACGCCTTCATACGTTGTTATGAAGGTGAAGCCATGAGCAGGCTTGAAAGCAATAAACGCCCAGCCAGCAACGTCAGGTGCTGCTGATACTAAATTCATAACACTGTCGACTTGATCCGGATCTCCTTCAGCAGTGATGACAAGTTCGTTAGGCTCGAGATTGGTCGAAAACTCATAGTACAACGAACTATTGTACGCATGAAGATGGGTTAATATTTCATCCAATATCGCTTCATCATCCCCCTCTTTATAAGATTCGATCTTACTGGTATTGGCTTCAAACCATTGCCAGAACGCTTCTTCTGAACTCATTGCTAAACCTGAAAAAAATAACGCAAATAATATGATAAGTTTTCGATGCATGTTTCACCATTATGTGGTATTGCGTTTAATGTCCAATTAAGCAGTGAGATATTTATGTGCGATACTCCCGTGCTCTTTGCTACATAGGACTCGCCTGAGAATTTTGTTACAAGCGCGTTAATTCATTGAAGTCATTAGCCACTTTATCAAGCTCACCTGTTTCAGATGACCAAATATAAACTGAGCCCGTGTAATAATTGCTTTGTTTAATTAGGACAAGTTGATCACCACTCCCATTGCCTGCAATGGCAAGTGCGTTGTTAGGAAAATTTCCGAAGCCTTCGCAAGACTTAGTTTCAGCTATAATGTGATTACAAGTCCGAGAAATACGCTTCCTATCAGACGAATCAAAAATAGGATATTGCTCCCATACATCATCAGCGACTTCAACGGCTCCACCATTGCTTTTTTGCATTGATGCTCTGTAACTACGTGGAAGCGTTGCTTCCAGCGCAACTTCAGCCTGAAGGACATATTCTTCATCTAGGTTGAATGCCACTTTTAACTCCTTTAGTGCTTATTTGACTCTGTCCATCGGTGACTTTTGTATCATCACCCAAACTAAAATATTAAAATTTCGATCCACGCCGCTATCAAGCTCTTCAGCTACTGACTAAACGGTTCTGTGTATTCCAAAGCTCCATTCAACCGTTTTCAACTTGAAGGCTAGTGAATATTACGCTGTCTTTTTTCCCGTTTGTAGGCTGGCATGATGATCGCCTAAGATCTTCAATGTGTGCTCACTAAAACGGAGCAAGCCTAGGGTCAGGCTGAAAGCACTTGTTAACACTCAAACCTCAACGTTAACTCACATCTTTTTGCCTCACTGAACTTAGTTCCTGTTAATCCCAGAAACGTCAACTGATCCAACCGATCAAGTTCATCTGGGATAGAATCAATTGGGTTATAATGTAAGTTCAATGACTTTAATCTTTTGATGTTACCAATATCTCTAGGTAAAGAGTGAATATTGTTGTTACCAAGATCGAGATCTTCTAGTTGTTGAAGTAGCCCGATTTCAGGAGGTATTTCCGTGATATCAGTACCTCTGAAAACTAGCTTCCTTAGAGAAGCGAGATGACTTATCGTTGGCGGTATAACAGCAATCGGAGAATTCAAAACAACAAGTTCTTTCAAATTGGTTAGCTCAGTTACCTCGACGGGCAACTGATTCAGTTCTTGCCAACCAATATGCAGCACCGTGAGCTTTCTTAACTTCGCGATATTCCTCAGTTCGGCGTCAATACCAGACTTCAGAAGATATAGCTTTTTGGCTCTATGCGGTACTTCAAGAGCTGCAGCTAATGATGAAAACTTTCGACTCCAAAACATATCCCCCCCCCTTGAGTGCTGCCGCCACCATGAGCGGATGAAAATCGTGTAACGCAGCGAAACATGCGCTCTTCGATAATAAGTACTCTCAAGAATTTTCATATAGACATTTAACGAATGACATAGACTTCCCCTCATCCAGACTCTGCCACACTTGATGAGTCAGGCTAAATAAAATCTCGGAGGCCACCCTATCACTTTCAATCTATGGCATTGATCTTGCCAACATAGTTTCAGTATCCATGGCAAAGATGCGACAGGCAAGCTATTGATACACAAAACCCTTTTCTTTATATAAATTCAGGGAAAGCTCTAAAGTTCTTGCAACGTTCGCTAATATCCCGCCAGCCCTCATTGGTATTGAAGCCTGTGGCGCTTCCTCTTATTGGGAGGTGATCTGACCCAAAAGTATAGCGGCCAGCCTGAACCAATCGTCTTACGACAACCTTCTTTAGCTAATCTGCTTGAGCCAACGCTATTTTGACTGTTAAATGACGTTTTGCTTGTGTAATACTCGTAGACGAAAACAATTATGATTCATATCTCCCAAGTCGCGCCGTTAATAGACCGACAACTCAAGCTTTTGCAGCCCAAAGAGGCTGTTCAGTTTAAAACCTACAAAAAAGATCGCGGTTTTCTCATCTACTGTGTAACCCCAGGTTACTTTCAAATTGTTGAAACGGGCTTTTCCAATACGTCATCCACTGGGGATATGGCGACCACTAAAAAACAGGCACACAGAGCCTTAAAACGCGAATTTCCAAGAAGTAATAAGGTATGGGTTACATACCACCAAAACGTAGACTCACCTTTCAATATTAGCGACTCAAATTCACACCAAGGCTCATTGTTTTGATTTCAAGGTAGAACCGTTACCGTCGCCACCGTTACCCTCAGTGACAAAAACGAGAGCTGGGTGGTGGGGTGAAGGGCTCTCATCATATTGGTGAGAGCGGAAGAATATATATAACGAAAAGTCGGTTAACTTAGCGACTCACCGCATGGCGAGAGCGTAAATCAACCATTGCAACGTAAGCGCGCAGTTAAGCAGTGAGGCCTTATTCGGCCTCACCTAACTCAACATTCCATGGCAGTAAATTGGTGAGATCAGTGCCCGATGCCCTCTGCGGTAACTCACGGAACAGGTGTAAGAAGTAATAATATGGGTTGATGTCATTGGCTCGGCACGTCATTACAATACTGTATAAGTTTGCACTCGCCTCTGCACCTGCGACTGATTTTGAGAACAACCAGTTTTTCCGACCCGTTGTGAACGGCCTTATATCTCGTTCGGTCACATTATTATCAATGCTGATTTTGCCGTCTTCGAGGTAGGTAATTAGTTTATTCCATTGATTCAACGTGTAGTTGATGGCTTTACCTATTAAACTTTTTGGCAGTGCTTTCTCTTGGCTATCTTTCAGCCATACGTGGAACTCATCCAGTATCGGGATAGCTTTTTCTAACCGGTATTGATGACGCWCCTCCGCACTCAACGTTTTGCAATGACTTTCGACTACATAAAGTCTGCCGATGTAACTGAGGGCTTTGTCTGCTCGTCCTGATTTCCCTGTTGGCTGAGCTTTTTGTGCATCGGTGAATTTGCGGCGGGCATGTGCCATGCAGCCTGCGAGGGTAACAAGTTCTAGGCCCTCATAACCGACATATCCATCACACAACAAGTAACCTGCGTAATCACCAAGAAAGGCTYTCGGACAATATTGAGCGCGGCTCGGTTGATATTCATAGATGACAACAGGGTGTGGGRCGAATTCGCCACTGCGATACACCCACATGTACGATTTGCTTGTCGCGGCTCGGTCAGGTTCACTCAACACCTGCACCGTGGTCTCGTCAGCGCAGATAAGGGATTCTTGGAGAAGYTGCTGCTTCATCGCTTCAACCAGCACGTTAACTTTAGCGCCAAGTTGAACACACCAGTTTGCTAACGTACCGCGGCTAATATCGATATCGGCACGCTTTAGGATCTCAACCTGGCGATAGAGTGGTAGTGCATCGACATATTTAGCGGTAGCCACGGCGGCAAGGGTTTCAGGGCTGGCGATACTCTTTGGGATCATACTRGCCGGTTTAGGCGCGGTAATGATCTGACTTTTTAGCTCCGTTTTCTCACAGGTTCGACAGGCATATTTGGTTCGCTGATGGCGGATCACGCTGACTTTCTGAGGGATGATTTTCAGCTCTTCCGACGTTTCACTGCCACACTCATGCATGGCATCACCACAACAATCACAGTACGGTGCATTCAATGTATGTACCCGAGTTTCACGATCTAGCGTCTTAGGCAGTGGCTTTCTGCCTTTCTTATGATGTTTTGGCTCGGGCTTATTTTGCTGCTCAGCTTCGTTGAAGGTGCCTTTGGGATGTTTTTCACTTTGCGCCGCGAAGCGTTTAGATTTACTCAGGTTGAGCTGCTCTGTGAGCAGTTGCACCGCACTTTTAAGTTCAATGACTTCTTCCGACAGTGTTTGTTTCTCTTGCTGAAGTTGGCGCAACATTGCTTTCAGTTGCTCTACATCATCAGGAAGTACGGTCATTGTTACAGCTCTTCATTCATCATTTTTACCTAGTTTGACAGCGAAAAAGGATCGTTCAAGCTCAATATACGGATCAGCATCCTAGCTCACACTTCTCGCCCGTATAGAGGTTGATGAGCTTGCGGGTTTTCAAGCGTTAGCCCTGATAACAACCAGTTGAGCTGCTGGGTAGAGATGTGGATATGGCCTGCTGCCGTGGGCTTTGGCCACTTAAAGCGGCCTTTTTCCAGTCGGCGATAATAGAGCCAAAAACCATTGGTATCCCAGAATAGGATTTTTATTTTATCTCGGCCTCGATTGCAAAAAATGAACCATGCGTTACTCAGCGGATCCATTTCTAGTACGTCTGCCACAATGAGAGACAAGCCATCAATCGACTTGCGCATGTCGGTTATTCCCGACACGAGATAAATATAGGTTCATCGCGGCTTTCCGGGGAAAGCCGCTTTGATCTTTAAGAAGAAGTAATCGGTATCTCGGTAACCATAGCCCATCCGTTTTATTAATTTTATCTTGTTATTGATCCCTTCAAGCGTACAGGTGTTCAACGGATAGCGTGCTGAAGCGGTAATCCCATGAAGGTAAGGACTGAGCTTTCGGGCAAACTCTTGTAGGGGTTTAATTCCACTTTCATTGACTTGAGCCCACCACACCTTCCATAAGCTCTTTGCCTGATGCTCTGACTCACAACGCCAGAGTTCCTTCAACTGTGCGCCCAATACATAGGTCGTCATCAAGTCCTTATTTATCTCCAATATTTCATTGAGATAGCTGTTCTGCTGTGTATTTAAATTATCTCTATTTTTCAATAATACCCAGCGTGACCGCTTTACCCATTGCCTCGCTTTCTTATCATGTTTTAGCTTATTGGCTTGGTCGACTCTGACTCTATCCATCACTTCTCGACCGAACTTTGCTACAACGTGGAACAAGTCATAAACAATACGTGCATTTGGGCAATGCGCTTGAACCTCAAGATCAAAAGCCGTATTCATATCCATGGCTACCGCTTCGATATTCTTGCCATGTTCGCCTAACAACTCGAAGAATGGTCGTATATCCTTGCGGCTGCGACCTAGACCAATCCAGATAACCTGATGACTTTTCGCATCTGCAATGACAGTGGCGTAGCGGTGCCCCTTAAAAATGGCGAACTCATCCATGACGAGTTGCCTCAATTCACCCCATTTAACTTGAGGTACCACTTATTGAAGCCGGCGCTTATCTATCTCTTTGATGGTGTGCCAATGCACTCCTGTCATCTCGGCGATATGCTTGATCGGCAAAAGAGGCAGCAGTTGTTCGATATAACTTCGCATGCGATTGGTGATACGAGCATAAGGCTCCAGCCAAGATAATCGCTCCGTTCTAATACCGCAGTGACTGCATTTAATCCGCCGAGTTTGAACAAAGAGTTCAACTGGCGCTCCAAGCAGCGTTGCTTCCTTCACGTTACGCCATTGGTACTCATGCACGGATTGAGCATTAAGTCCGCAAGGGCACTTTGCGATAGAGTGAGGTTCAAGCGTGAGCGTAATAAGTGATGCAGTCTGATGAGACTTTACTATCTGAAAGCCTTCCCAGAATGAAGATAGGAAAGTATGATTCGGCATGAAAACGGTAGTTTGTGTTGGTTTTGTTTGGCGATAAAACTCTATCACTTACTACCGTTTTTGTTTTGAGTTCCCGCTTATCCGCGATGAACCTAAATATAGCCACTGGGGATCATTGCAGGGCCTCAAGCCAATGGCGAATTTGCTCGTGCGAAAAATCACAGGGAAGGCACACCCGCAATCCGCTAGGCAGAAACACTTCAACGCATGAAGCCTCTGCCTTTTCATCGAGCAAGATAGGTAATACACATTGAATCTCGTCATTAGTGCGTAGCTTTTTCAGCCAATAGTAAAACGTCGCCAGTTTGATATTACGCTGCT
The DNA here is from genome assembly GCF_050337005.1 of Photobacterium japonica. Classification (NCBI taxonomy): domain Bacteria; kingdom Pseudomonadati; phylum Pseudomonadota; class Gammaproteobacteria; order Vibrionales; family Vibrionaceae; genus Photobacterium; species Photobacterium japonica. Next base: position 44,482 of record NZ_JAKJSN010000060.1, read on the forward strand.
GACAAAAATCGGCTTTGGTGAGGTCGCTTTGGGTTTGCTCATCGATAATAGACTGCCAATGTTGTCGTTTGGTAGATGTCATGGTGTTTCTCCTTAAATAACGAAGAAACAGGATC
>NZ_JAKJSN010000061.1:0-30453 GCF_050337005.1 Photobacterium japonica
AAGTATAATAGTGCAGGGAAGAAAGGCTGCCATGCCATTAAATATCATTTTGTGATCTTAATTCATAAGAAAGTATTACATTATTTATTTTATTTACCCGTATTTATCCCACTGGTGAAATATGATAATACCTTGGCGCAATGTCATTTATTTGACGGGGTAGCTGCAAAAAAAAAGACATAAAAAAGGCCGCTTTCGCGGCCTTTCTATATACGGGAACAACTCGCTATGCTTAATAAGCAGAGCGGGTATCCAAACGCTGGATGTGTACCGTGATTTCTTCACGGTCATGGTACAAGTGCTTCGCTTGCAGCTTAAACTTCACCCCATTTTGGATCAGGTACACTTTCAGGTTTTCAATATCCTGCAGTACCTCATCGTAGCGGCCTTTCATTGGCAGCTTCAGGTTGAAGATCGCTTCTTTTGCCCATGCTTTGATTAACCAATCACCCATTAGGTGCGCCACACGGGCCGGTTTTTCAATCATGTCACACACAATCCACGTCACGTTCTTACGTGGCGGCTCAAATTTAAAGCCATCTACTGCGTGGTATTTCACCTGACCGGTATCCATCAGGCTTTGTGCCATCTGGCCGTTATCGACCGCGTGCACGAACATTGAACGTTTTACCAACTGGTACGTCCAACCACCTGGACATGCGCCCAAGTCCACGCCCCACATGCCTGATGCCAAACGCTCATCCCATTCTTCGCGTGGGATGAAAACGTGGAACGCTTCTTCCAGCTTCAACGTTGAACGGCTTGGTGCATCTGATGGGAATTTCAAACGTGGAATACCCATAAAGAAGTCAGAGTTATTGTGGCTGTAAGAGTAACCCACATAACAACAACCCGGTGCAATAAAGCATAAATGCAATACCGGTTTTTTCGGGTTGTCTTTGTTGTACAACACCCCTTTACCACGCATCGCCTGACGCAGTGGCACGGTGAACTTACGGCAGAACTTCAACAGCTCTTTCGCTTCATTGGTATCTGGCGTTTCAACACGCAAATCACCACAACGCGGGAAGTTAGCCACGGCTTCTAAGATCGGAGAAATACGATCCTCAGAAGGCAAATCCGTCAGTAGCGGGGTCACCGCAAGCATCTGACGGGCAAAAATCAGCTCGGCAAACGACTGCTTCTGGATAAACGTATCCGCATCGCCCGGCGTGTAAAACTCAAAGATCACATAGCCAGAATTATTTTTGACCCGAGGAAAGCCATACAACTCCATTGTATTTGCTTTATCTTGAACTTCACCGGCACATTCTTTCTCGAAACCGGGACGGCAGTACAACAGAACTTGATTCACTTTCAACCCTCAAGTTGATCGCCAGGCAGACACTGCAAGCACTACCCAGCCAATAATAAAACAGACGCCTCCCATCGGGGTGATGGGGCCAAACCACTTAATACCCGTTAATGCTAACGCGTAAAGGCTGCCACTGAAGAGGACAATACCCACTGCAAAAAACAGGGCTGCGTATAATACCGCTTTTAACGAAAGAATGCGTGCCAATATTACGCATCCGATCATCGCCAAACTGTGCCATGCCTGATACTGCACGCCCGTCTCAAACACGCCCAACAAATACGGCGATAACTGCGCTTTCAAACCGTGCGCGGCAAACGCGCCCAAAAACACGGTCACCGCCCCGCTGAGCGCGGCAAACACCAACAAATACCGCCCCAAGACTGGGTTAACAACCGGATTCACTTGCACACTCCTTTATAAAGCGCGCCAGCGCTTCAACGGCCAACGCCACATTACCGGGTTCTGTATGACCTGAGGCTTTGCGCGGCTTAAAGCTATGATCGCCATCAGGTAAAAAGGCGGTGGTGACGGTTTCAGCCATTGGCCAACCCGCCATTTCCTCACGGGTACCAAAGGTGTCGCGCTCGCCTTGCACAATCAAGGTCGGCACAGTCATGGTACAGAGGTGATCACCGCGAAAATTCTCAGGCTTGCCCGGCGGATGAAACGGGAAACCCAAACACGCCACACCGGCCACCAGCGCCTGACAATTTGTAACCTCTGGCGCGGCATCGGCTTCCGGGGTGACCATCAAACTGGCCATGCGCCCCCCCATTGATTTACCGCCAATCACCAGCGGTACACCCGTTTGCTCTGCCTCTTGTGCGAACACCTGAATGTGGCGTTGAAAATCCAATAACAATTTAGGTTGTCGATCCGGCGGGCGCTTCTTGCCGTCTTCCTGTCGCTTCACCATGTACGGAAAATCAAACCGCACCACACGAATACCGCGTGTCGCCAACCCGCTTGCTACCGCACGCATAAACGGGTGGTCTTTACCCGCCCCGGCGCCATGGGCAAATAAAAACGTGGCGATCGCTTCACCCTGTGTGGGGGTATCAATCACATACTCTGTCATCTCACTCATGGGATCCCTTTCCGTCTGTTGCGATCGGCTCCATGCTTATATCGCTGCCTTCGCCGGTTTCCAGATCCGGCAAATCTTCTTGTTCACGCGCTGCCTTGGCTAACACCCAATCACGGAAAATCTGAATGCGCCCCGTTTCCGCCTGTCGTTCCTGACACACCACATAGAAGGCATTTTTACTCATCAAGACTTCATCAAACGGGCAGACTAAGCGACCAGCATCAAGTTCCGGTTGCGCCAATACATTGTTACCCAGTGCGATGCCCTGACCGTGTGCGGCCGCTTGTAGCACCATGGTCGAGTGACTGAAAATCGGCCCCTGATTCACGTTCATGCCTTCAATGCCATGCTGGCGCATGTAATTCTTCCACTCTTTACGGGAGGTATCGTGCAGCAGCGTATGCAGCTTTAAATCATCCAAGGTTTTCAGCGGCTTCGTCCCCGCCAAGAGCATTGGCGAACACACCGGCAATAAAAACTCTTGGTACAATTTATCGGCACGTAAGCCCGGCCAGTTACCACGGCCGTAATAAATCGCCACATCCACATCTTCAGTCAATGAGCCTTCATCGAGATCCACGGCTTTGATCCGCACATCGACATCCGGATGTTGCTCATTGAAATCCGCCAAACGCGGGACTAGCCACTGAATGGCAAAACTAGGAGGTAAACTAATGGTTAATGCCCCTTTCGACCCGCGTTCCAAGACCCGGTCAGTGGCCTCTGCAATCGCCGAAAAGATGTCTTTAATGTCAAGGAAGTAGCTTTGTCCTTCTTCCGTCAGTAGCAACGAGCGGTTACGGCGACGAAACAGTTTTAGCCCTAAAAATTCTTCTAACGCCTTAATTTGATGGCTGACTGCCGCTTGTGTGACAAATAATTCTTCCGCAGCGCGGGTAAAACTCAGGTGGCGAGCTGCGGCCTCAAACACTTTTAGCGAGTTGAGTGGTGGGAGACGTCTAGACATGGCTATCCTGCATTAGTTTTTTTTATGGTAAACATTATAAATTGTCCATTGTTCAAGTGCCATATAAACCCTATTATTTGCCTCGCAACGGTGAGGGAGGCCAAGTTTTCAGCCCTCTGGCATTTTGGTCTAACACATTGTTGCGATGTTGTGTTTGCATATTATCCGGGTTGTGCCGGATAGGTAGTCAATCTACCACTTTTACTTCCTGTATTTTTGACCTGTCTGTCAAAATTTATTCTTAGCACTGCGCCCCAACGCAGTGCTTTTTTTTATCCTTTTTTTGCCCCCTTCCCCTGTCACGTACGATCTGTCACGCGCAACATGGCGATCCTGCCACTTATCGTCACTTGGGTATAAAATGATAGCAAGACGGAGAAACACTTGCCCTTAATCTGATTTAATCGCATGATCTCCCCCCTTGTCTATTTGCAACGTGATTCACCATGACAGCCCTATTTGATATCAACCGCATTCGCCAGCAATTTCCTGCCTTGGCACAAGATTGTAATGGTCAGCCACTGGTCTACCTCGACAGCGCGGCAACCACCCAGAAACCCACGGTGGTGATCGACACGCTCACGCAGTATTACCGCGGGCAGAATGCCAATGTCCATCGAGGCAGTCATACCCTCACCGCCACCGCGACCGCGCAGTTTGAGCGCGCACGCGAGACCGTGCAGCACTTCTTGCACGCCGCATCGAGCAAAGAAATCATCTGGACGCGCGGGGCGACGGAAGCCTTGAACCTTGTTGCCAACACTTACGCCCGTCATACGTTGCAAGCGGGCGATGAGATCTTGGTGAGTGAGATGGAGCACCACGCTAACATCGTGCCTTGGCAGATGGTAGCCGAACAAACCGGTGCACGCGTGGTAAAAATCCCGATGCGAGCCGACTGCACCTTGGATATCGAGGCGTATTACCAATTACTCGGACCAAAGACTAAAATCGTCGCTGTGGCCCACACCAGTAACGTCACGGGTACCCGTCACCCCATAGAGGCGATGATCCATGCCGCCCACGACGTCGGTGCCATTACCGTGATTGATGGTGCCCAAGCGGTCGCCCATGAAACCGTGGATGTGCAAGCCTTGGATGCGGATTTCTATGTGTTCTCTGGCCATAAAATCTATGCGCCAGCTGGCATTGGTGTGCTGTATGGCAAACAAGCCCTGCTGGAAGCGATGCCCCCGTGGCACGGTGGCGGCAAGATGGTGGAAAAAGTCAGCTTTGGCGGCACGACGTATGCCGCACTGCCCGGCAAGTTTGAAGCCGGCACACCCAATGTGGCAGGCAGCTTGGCGTTAGCTGCCGCCATTGACTGGTTACAATCACTCGATCGCGCGGGTGCCGAAGCCCATATTCACCGTCTGCGTGAAAGGGCCTTGTCTGGTATCGCGGATATTGAAGATCTGCGCATTATCGGCCTGCAACCGCACGCCAGCCTGTTTTCGTTTGTGGTGGACGGTGTCCACCATCAAGACATTGCGACCTTGCTCGATCAACAAGGCATCGCCCTGCGCGCGGGTCACCATTGTGCACACCCAATGATGGATGCACTGGCGGTCAGCGGTACCCTGCGTGTCTCGCTGGCGCTGTACAATACTGAACACGATGTTGAACGCTTTATTGCAGCCCTGCAAAAAGCCTGTAGCCTGCTTTAGGAGATCCCATGAGCTTTCCCTCACACCCTTTCGGTCACGACATGACCTGCGACATGATCGTCGCCCAGATGGCCGCAGCCAATGGCTGGGAAGATCGCTATCGCACCGTGATCCAGCTAGGTAAACAACTGCCTGCGCTGCCTGATGACCTGAAACTCGACACACTGAAAGTCAGCGGTTGTGAAAGTCAGGTGTGGCTAGCCCACCAGCAAGACAACGGTGTGTTCCATTTCGCGGCCGATTCCGATGCCCGTATTGTCCGTGGGCTGATCACCTTGGTGCTCGCCGCTTATGACGGTAAAACCGCTGCGCAAATTCGCGCCTTTGATATTGACGGCTATTTCGATAGCCTCGGCCTGATGGCGCACCTGAGCCCGTCACGCGGCAACGGCCTGAAAGCCATTGTCGAACAAATCAAAGCACTGGCTGACGCCGAGTAGCAAGATACCCAATCGACAAGACCAAGCAACAAGGCCAAGCACAGCCATAAAAAAAGCGAACGCCGAGGCGTTCGCTTTTTTATTGTTTCTTTTCGCTGTGACCGGCTGTTATCGCCACGCACTACTTCGGTAAATGCTTTTCAATCAGCTTTTGCAGAATACGGGACACCGCCACAAAACCAAATGTTGCTGTCACCATGGTCGCCGCACCGAAACCACTGGCACAGTCCATGCGCTTTGGCCCTTCCGCTGACGCCTTCATGTTACACACCGACCCATCCGCCTGCGGGTACTTCAACTGCTCGGTTGAGAACACACAATCGATGCCGAATTTACGCTTCGGATTCTTCGGGAAATTATGGTGACGACGCAAAGTATCACGCAGTTTTTTCGCCAACGGATCTTGAATCGTTTTGGTCAAATCGGTGATCTGAATTTGGGTTGGATCCGTCTGACCGCCCGCGCCACCGGTGGTGATCACTTTCAGCTTATTACTCTTACAATACGCCAGCAAAGCCGCTTTCGGCTTCATGCTGTCAATCGCATCCAGAATATAGTCGTAACGGCGATCAATGTAGCCCGGGATATTGTCTGGTGTGATGAAATCATCAATCAAGTTCACCTGACACTCAGGGTTGATCAGCTTGATGCGCTCAGCCATCACTTCAATCTTGCTCTGGCCGACCGTGCCGGTCATCGCGTGGATTTGGCGGTTGATGTTGGTAACACAGACATCATCCATATCAATCAACGTCAGCTCACCGATCCCAGAGCGGGCCAGTGCTTCTGCGGCCCACGAGCCGACCCCACCAATGCCAATCACACACACGTGCGCGGCACGGTAGATGTCGACTTCACTGTTACCGTATAAGCGGCGGGTGCCACCAAAACGCTGGTTATAACTGTCTGAGGCTGGGGTATCTAATTCTCGCATGGTTCGTCCGCGCTGTATTTCACACATTCATAAAGAAAGAGTGCGTTTTATACGCACTCTTTTAAAGATTGTCCAGTGATGGCGGCGGCCCTACCGCCCGAAGGGGCTGCTAACATTAGTTAGCTGGCGACACCGCTTTCACCCCGTCCAGATCCAATTTCCAGACTCGGCCAAAGTGCTTATAGTGACCCGCATCAATACCGGCTTGTGCGCCCATACCGTGGTACAAATCGAGGTGGTTTTTCTTCACCGCACCGCCAGTATCCAGCGCCATCAACAAGGTCAGCACATGTTTACCGTTCCATTTGCCTTGCTCATCCAACTGCGGCACTTCCGCCAATAACACGCTACCCATTGGTAAGTATTTACGATCTGCCGCGACAGACGCGAAAGCCTGTAACGGGATCCCTGCGGTCCCCATCACATCCAAATTGTCTTGTGGCTTGAAGAAGACAAAAGAGGGATTTTGCTCCAGCAGTTCACGCACCGTTGCTTCGTCTTGCTGGCTCACCCACTCATCAATCGCTTGCAGTGACATTTTCTCACGCGGCACTTCACCACGCTCAATCAACACCTTGCCAATGCTGACATAACGGTGGCCGTTCTTACCGTTGTAGGCAAAATACTCCAGCTCATTGTTGTCTTCATAATGCACAAAGCCGCTGCCCTGCACTTCCATCATGAACACATCCAGCATGGACGCACTGTAGCCTAATTCCAGCCCTTTCCCATTGAGGGCACCGGCGTAAATCTCGGCACGGCTTGGGCACTGTCCGTCACACGTTGGCATGCCGTACACCGGGTAACGATACGTGGCATCGGGCTCATGACGCAACTCAATCACAGGCGAGAAGTAGCCCGTGAACATAACGTTTCCGTAGCCGTCACCGCCGCCCATTTGCGCCACATCAATGCCGTAATTGGCCAGCGTACTCGGATCGCCACTGTGTGCAGCCCAATCTGCCACCTGACGATATAAAGCTTGGTATTTCGCGGTCATCGAGGGTGAACGCTCAATCACTTTCGCCATTTGACCATTGAATTGACTGAAATCACGCGGCGCGTCGGACTGAACCGCTGACACAGGATTGAGCACCTGTTCAAACTGACCATCCAGGTATTGCTGACCGCGATCGGTCGGTTTAGCACAACCGGCTAACCCCAAAATAAAGAAAACTATCGTTGCTTTGCGAAACACAAGAAACCCATATATGTAAGTGGTAGGTAAGGCGTATATCAATGAAAAAACGCAATATGCACCAGTGTAACCAACTCCCAGAAGGAAGCCTAATAACAATTAGTGCGGTGTAATTGTCCGCGATGGAAAGGCGAGTGTTGTCAGCGTCAGGTGGGAATTTTCGCATACTGAAAGAACAATATGCGCAAGGTGTCATATTTGTGTCACATACATTCGTTTTAATAAAAGCGTAACAGGAATGTCACTTAGCGTTATCGAAAGGAAGCCACATGCACCAGCCACTGAAAATAGGAAAAGATACCTTACTCAATATCAATTCACTGGAATACCAATGGATCCGCAGCTTGGCGAGTGAGGGAAACTCCCCCCATCAGATCAATACGGTGATCCAACGGTGTTTGGGAGGCAATGCAAACACCGCCGATATCATGCGTCAGGTGGCGATGCGCCAAGCCTCTGTGAATCAACTGTTGCGCAGCCTGAACTAGACCACGCGAGGCGACTCACAAACGGGAAAAGGCAGAAGTGTAATGGGCGGGTTGTTGGCGCACCAACTGCCCGGATAAAAAAAGGTATGAGTAGAGCTCATCCCCCAAGCGGTACTCCAGCTTGCTACCATCCCACACGTATTGGGTATTGATTTGCCGACCGGCCACAAAGACACCAGAGGGACGTAATTCAAAACTGTCGGCTAAATAGGGCGCCACATCTTGTTCGACCCACGTACCGTACAAGGTCGGTATCGAGACCGTTTGTCCCCGTTCAAACAGTTGCATCATCCCTGCGAGTGCCATGCCTCCCGACAGTATCACCAAAGCTGCCACTTGCCGTAACGTTGCACGATGCACAGCGCGTTTCTTTTGCTTCGCCATCACATTGTCAGACATAGAAAACCAGCCACAGAGAAAGAGGGATACCCACAGGCACCGCCAGAATAAGAAGAAGGTATAGAGTAAGCCCTTGCCGCGGCCCCTGCATCCCTAAAACGCCATAACGGGATCTTCAGTCCAAAAAAACATCACGTAAACCCAGATTAAAATAGAATCTTTATTGACTTAAAGTGCATAATAATTGATAAATAAATGAGCAAATGGATAGTTTCTGCTTATTCTGTCAACCCCGTACAGTTACAAGGAAGTCTACGGTGAAATTGAGAAGTACCGCTCTGGTTAAAGGATTTCGTCAATCCGCCCCCTACTTGAATGCCCACATTGGTAAAACCATTGTGATCATGCTCGGCGGCGAAGCCATTGCCCATAATAATTTTCCGCATATCGTCAACGATATTGCTTTGCTCAACAGCCTTGGCTTACGCATTGTGCTGGTCTACGGTGCACGACCACAAATCTCCCTGTTGACCGAACAAGCCGGCTACCCCACGCCGTACCACAAAGGGATCCGCGTCACGGACGCCCGCGCATTGGAGCTCGCCAAACAAGCAGCCGGTCAAGTGCAACTCGACATCACGGCCCGTTTTTCGATGGGGCTGAATAACACTCCCATGGCGGGCGCACAAGTGAATGTGGTCAGCGGTAACTTTATCATTGCCCAACCGCTCGGGGTCGACGAAGGCACCGATTACGCCCACAGTGGCAAAATCCGTCGGATCAATATCGAAGGGATCCACCGCCAGCTCGATCAGCAATCAGTGGTGTTACTCGGACCAATAGCCAGCTCGGTGACTGGCGAATGCTTCAACCTGACCTCAGAAGAAATTGCGACCCAACTGGCAATCAAACTCAAAGCAGACAAATTAATTGGCTTTTGTTCGGAGCAAGGGGTGCTGGACAAAGACGGCAACGTCTTCACCGAAATGCTACCACGAGAAGCAGAATACGAGCTGGAACACTTAGTGGCCCAACGGACCGATGACAGCGGCACCGGCCGCTTTCTACGCGGCGCCATCACGGCCTGTCGAGCGGGTGTGCCGCGCAGCCATTTGATCAGCTACAAAGAAGACGGCGCGTTGATCCAAGAGTTGTTCTCGTTTGACGGTATCGGCACCCAAGTCGTCATGGAAAGTGCTGAGCAGATCCGTCAGGCCGCTATTAACGATATCGGTGGAATATTGGACTTGATCCGCCCATTAGAACAAGAAGGTATTTTGGTTCGTCGTTCACGCGAACAACTGGAACAAGAAATCGAGCAGTTCACCGTGGTGGATCGCGACGGCCTGATCATTGGCTGCGCGGCGCTGTACCCCTTCCCCGACGAAGGCATGGCAGAAATGGCCTGTGTGGCGGTGCATCCAGACTTTCGTGATTCCGACCGCGGGGCGGCATTGTTGGGCCATTTACGCCAGCAAGCCAAAGAACAAGGCCTCAAATCCTTGTTTGTATTAACCACCCGCAGCCTGCATTGGTTCCGTGAACAAGGTTTTGTCGAGTGCAGTGTGGAGCAATTACCGGTCACCAAAAAAGCCCTGTATAACTTCCAACGTTGCTCAAAAATTTTAATTACCACACTCTAAGCATTGATACACTCAGTGGGTGCCCCGCCCTCTACACTCAATACGTTATGCTTCGCATTGAATGATAGAGGGTGAACCACCGATGATGAGTCTGATCTTCTGCCTGCTGTTTATTGCCATGTTATGCGCCTACCTTCACCATACCCGCACCAGCTATGCGGTGTTTGCCGTGACCATGGTGTTGGGGCTGTACTGGTTTCGCCATCATGCCACCGACACCTTGTCGATCTTGTTGTAGGGGGGCGCATGAATAGCCAACAAATCACCTTACTCAACATTCTGGGTCTGCTCGGGATCACCGCCGTCTTATTCATCGGCTTCATCTTACAATTTGCTTGGGACGAACTTCCCTGCCCCCTCTGCTTATTGCAACGTATAGGCTTTGGCATGGTCATGTTTGGCTTTATGCTGAATGTGCTGCACGGTCCGCAACAACGGCATTATGGCGTGATACTCATGGGGGCATTATTCGGCGCCGTCACCTCACTGCGTCAAGTATCGCTGCATGTGATCCCCGGTACACCAGGCTATGGCAGCCCTATTTTAGGCATGCATTATTACACTTGGGCGTTTGTGTTGTTTGGTGCCACCATTTTAGGGGTCGCAGTCTTATTGGTGCTGTGGAATACCGCATGGCATGACAAGCAGCATACCCTCAGCGGGCTGGGTCGTGCTGCCTGCCTGTTTGCTCTGATCACCGTCTTGCTCAATGTGATCATCACCTTTGTGGAATGCGGCCCGTATCAATGCCCAGATAATCCGGTCAGTTATTGGTTGTTTACTCGCTGACAAATGGAAAAACAAAGGGACAAATAACGAAAACACCCGCACAAGGCGGGTGTTTTTATAATGTATCATCGGTACTTACCGCCACCATCAGCAGGCAGCCTAAGTCTTTAACATAACAACGCGGCCAGTCCACTGGCACGCTCCGTACGCAAACGCACGGCACGCTGATTGACGTCCGGTTGGGCAAACAGGTACAGACGCGCTTTGGCACGAGTCACGCCGGTATACACCAACTCTCGGGTCAGGATCGGCGTAAAGTCGGCCGGCAACACCATGAGCGTATCACTGAATTCCGAGCCCTGTGACTTGTGAATCGTCATCGCATACACAGTGTCATGCTCCGGCAAGCGACTCGGCAGTACGCTACGAATGGTGCCGTCTGGCATATCAAAATAGACCCGCAACGTCGGCGGTGTCGCGGACTCAGGATCCGCAGGGGCCATCATTGCGATGCCAATATCCCCGTTATACAACCCCAAACCGTGGTCGTTACGAGTGATCATCACCGGTCGCCCCACATACCACGTATCGTCGGTTTGGCTGATCTTACCCGCTCGAACCAACTCACGCTCGATACGTTGGTTCAAGCCCGTCACGCCGAAATCCCCTTCGCGCAACGCACACAGTAAACGGACCGAGGCAAAAGCGTCCAATACCGCTTTCGGTTCAGCCTGCTGCTCAATCAAATCCAGATAGTGGCGATAGAACATCACCGTCATGCTGATCATGCGCTGATAACTGTCGGCGCTGAGCGGGTAATGCTGGATGTCTTTATAGCCATACTGACACACGGCCTCCACCTGCGCCGGACGGCCGGCATTGATGGCTTTTGCCAGCTGACCAATCCCCGACTGCGCATGGAAACGGTAGCTTTTTTGCAGCATACACAGACTGTCTGCAATCGGGCTGAGCGGCAGGTCTGATGCCGTATTAGCCTGCAATTGATAGCCCGTTAACTGACTCAATTGCTGCGCCTGCGCCACACTGTATCCTTGATGGGAAAATGCACAGATATCCCCCAGCACTGCACCGGCTTCTACCGACGCCAGCTGATCACGGTCACCCAATAAAATCAATTTGGCGTGCGGCGGTAAGGCATCCAACACACGGGCCATCATGGGCAAATCCACCATGGAGGCTTCATCGATCACCAGCACATCCACGTGCAGCGGGTTATCTTTATGATGGCGGAAATCCACCTGATGGGGCACCGAACCCAGCAAACGGTGCAAGGTACTGGATTGGGTCGGGATCCGTTCACGCACGGACGGTGACACTGGCAACGATTGGATCGCAGAGCCAATGGATTCCGTCAAACGTGCTGCGGCTTTACCGGTCGGCGCCACCAGCTTGATGGTCGGTGTGGCAACATCATCGCCCCCCAGCTCGCCATCTCCACCACAGTGATCATCCGCCTGCATCACCAATGCGGCCAACAGCTTGGCCACCGTGGTGGTTTTACCGGTACCCGGCCCGCCGGAGATCACCGCAAACTGACGGGTAATCGCCACGGCAGCAGCCACTTTCTGCCAATTTAAACAAGCCGATATCGGCACTAAGGTATCTAACGCATTCAGGCCATCAACCCGATCGGCCGCCGTCAACACCGCATCAATCGCTGACCAATCCAGTTGCTCAGGATGCGCCACATCCAACTTATCACACACTTCTTGCTGACGACGCGCAGGGGTATCGACCGCTTGTCCATCGTTCGTATCGGCATGACGTAACTGCATGAGCGATTGCATCAAGTAGGTGTAGGTGCGTGGGAACAAGGTATCCAGCATCACCGACATTTTGTCGAAATCGGCTCGCGTTGGCTGCGCCGCGGCTTTCAATTTGTTCGCGATCAGCTGCTCAAAGGCCCAATAACGGTGTAGATACAAACGCCCATCTTGCAGCACCAATGGGGTCGCGGCCGGTTTAACCTGCACGCCTTTGCCCGTCATGTCCGTCACCACCGGCAAGGTGGCCAATACGGCCCCCCAGGTTTCAGGCGCAGGCAGTTCGGCTAATAAGGTCAGGGAAGCCGAAGACGATAATCCAAACAGCGACAGTGGACCGGACGAAGAAGGTGCCGTCAAACGTTCTAGCGGCAGGCAAACGTGGCCTTTCCCCAGTTCATGACTGAGCAACGCCGCCACGAACCCTGCCAGAGGCGCAGCCTCAGGGCTGCGCAGGGCAATAAATTTGGCGAACTGGTAATCCAGTTGACGCAGTAGCCCTTGCTGGGTCAGAGTTTCTAATCGCTTAAGCATCCAGCGGCTCTCCATCAATCAAACGGTCTAAATCGGCCAACAGTGCCGCACTCGGTCGCGCAGCAAAAATACCGCTGTCACGGCCTGCTTCAATGCCACGTAAAAACAAGTAATACACCCCACCAAAGTGACGGTCATAATCATAATCGGGGATCCGACTGCGCAAGAAACGCTGCAAGGCCAACGCATAGATCTGGTACTGCAAGTCATAACGGTGATCGCGCATCGCCTCAACTAAGGCATCGCCGTGGTACGCACTCGCATCATCCCCCAGATGGTTGGATTTCCAGTCCAGTACGTAGTATTTGCCCTCATGCTCAAACACCAAGTCAATGAAACCTTTCAGCATCCCACTCACAGTAGCAAAGCCTAGCTCACCCGCACGCGCCGACACCTCATCGTGTTTAGCGATCACTTTATTGAGCATGGCTGACTGCAACAATTCAATTGGCAGTAAAAACTCCATTTCCGTTAGTCGCTGCGACGGGGTTTTCTCCGCCAAACGTAACGTCTTGCCATCCAACGGGCAATGCAACACATCGTGGATCAGCTGCTGCAACACCGGCAACCATTCCAGATCGTACTGCTCTCTTTCCAGTAAGCCCGTCAGCGTTGCGACCGTTTCCGGACTGTCGACGGGGGCGGTAAATTCAATCTCTTCAAACACGGTGTGCAGGAAGGTGCCCGGTCTTGCCCCGCGAGGGAAAGTGTAAATGGAACGTGCAGGTGTCAGATCGTCCAGTTCTACCGCCACGTCACCGGTGTTCATCGCGGCTTCCTCCGCCGCTTTCACCGTCACATCCACCACCGAATCAATATCGAACCCCGGCAGATCCAAACTGCTATCATGGTGGGCTTGATGCCCCTGCTTCACCAAGCTCGAATAACTGGTCATCCACCAGTTACGCTCTAGTGACGCCGTAAACGGCTGCGGCAACAACGCGGCCATCACCTCTTCAATCGGTTGCCACGGCAATGCCGGTTTTTCTGGCGGTGCGACCACGGCAATACTGGCAGGCCCTTCGGTTAATTTAGCTAAGGCCAGCTCCAACGCCGCCACCCCGCCCGCTTCACCGTTTTGTACCAAGTGCCCCATCGCAGAACGGTGCAAGCCCGTCGGCTCTTTGGTGCTGCGGCCATTGCGTACCGCTGCCATGCCGACGTAACAGCCGTAAACCGCACGGGTCAGGGCCACGTAGATCAAACGTAAATCTTCGGCCAAACGTTCTTTGTCGGCCTTTTCAATGGCGTCACTGTGCTTGGCAATATCCAAGACCGTTTGGTGAGAGGTTTCATCGTGATACTTCACCTCCCCTTTGCTGTCGACTTCGCGGTAGCTACACACAAAGGGCATGAACACCACGTCATACTCCAAACCTTTGGACTTGTGAATCGTGACGATTTGCACCAAGTTACGTTCTGATTCCAGACGCAGAATTTGTTCATCGACGTTGCCGTTGGGCTCCGCCATGTTTTCCGCCAACCAACGCAGCAACCCATAATCACTGTCGAGAGTCTGGCTGGCCGCTTGCAACAACTCACCGATGTGCAGTAAGTCCGTCAAGCGACGTTCGCCCCCCTCATCGGCCAGCAAGCGCTCCGCAATTTGGTGCTGTGCCATCACACTGCGTAGCATCGGCATCACGCCGCGGGATTGCCACTGTTTGCGGAATCCTTTAAAGCTGTTAATGGCGACTTCCCACTCCAGCTCACTGTTGTTCAGTGTGTCCAACTCCACCGCTGTCAGCGCAAACAGGCGGGATGCCAACGCCGCACGCAACGCACGGTCATCTTCCGGTGTCAGTACTGCTTGCAGCAAACGCTGCACATCGGCTGCTTCGGCACTGGAAAAGACGCTGTCACGGTTAGACAAATACACGCTGGCAATACCTTGCTCCGCCAACGCGTTTTTGATCAGCTTGCCTTCACTGCCGGTGCGCACCAACACGGCAATGTTGCCCGCCTCAATGGCGTGGTGCTGATTTTTATCAGCAAAGTACGCCTCGCCTTGCTGTGAGGATGTCAAAATATGCTGGATCTGTGCCGCCGTCGCGGTGGCCATCGCCTCTTGGTAGCTGCCTTTGGTCACAGGCTTACCCGGCTCAGCCTCTTGCAGCCAAAACGTCAGCGCAGGCTGACGTTCTTGGTCAAGAAACCAATGCCGCTCTGCCGCTTTCGGGCTGTGGTTGACCGACAAAAAGGTAATGTCTTGATCATAAATAAACGGGCTGTCCGGCTCGGCAAAAATCGTATTCACCGAGGCCACCATGTCTGCCGTTGAACGCCAGTTGGTATCCAGCGTGTAATGATCCGTCACCTGACGGCGCGCCTGAATATAGGTAAAAATATCAGCGCCACGGAAGGCGTAAATCGCCTGCTTGGGATCCCCGATCATGAACAAACCACATTCGGGATGCTGATGATAAATCTGGCTGAAAATGCTGTATTGCAGCGGGTCGGTATCCTGGAATTCATCGATCATGGCGACCGGATACTGACTGCGGATCCGGCTGGTTAATAGGCCATCCTGATCATTATCGATCGCGGCCGACAACTGAGTCAGCAAATCATCAAACGATAGCCAGCCTTTGCGCGCCTTGGCCTCCACCAACAATTCACGGCACGCTTCAATCGCATGGGCGATCAGCGGATCACGCAAGTTGGCGGGGTTATCCAATAAATCTGCAACCGCCTCAAACACAGCGTGTGTTGGCGGCTCCCCTTTCGGCGTTTTCTCAATCAGCACTTGCTGATGGAAACGTTCCAGCTTATCGGGCAACGCGTAATCAGCGGTAGGCTGCGCGGCCCACTGGCTCACCTCGGCCAACCAGGTCGGCAAACTTTTCTTGGTATAGCTGCGTTTATTCACGCCAGAGTTGGCGATCAGAGCCTCGAAATCCCCTTCATGCTCACGCCACTGTGCTTTGAATGCATCAATGCGCTGCATGTTCGTGGCATGCAACTGCTCCAACGAATCACTCAACGCTTTCACCGATAAGGTGACGGGCGCGCCTGTCAGGCTGTTACCGATGTCTTTGAGCAGTGCCGCAGGGGATGCCCAAATCTGGCGAACTTCACTCGCCAACGCATGCGGCAGGTGATAGAAATTCCGACGCCAATAATCGGCCACCACCAACTGCTTCAGTGGGGCTTCATCGGTAATGAATTCATTATTAAAACGACTGCCGGATTCAAACGCATTTTGCGTCAACATACGCTGACAGAAACCGTGAATGGTATAAATGGCCGCTTCATCCATCTGGCGTTCGGCATTCAACAAAATCGCTGCCGCCGCTTTGTGATCCGGGATCTCGACCAGCAACGGGGCGATCACCGGATCATGACTCACCCCTCGGCTGAACGCCAAACGGGCATCATGGATCCGCGCGCGAATACGATCACGCAATTCGGCAGTGGCCGCTTCGGTGAAGGTCACCACCAGGATCTGCTCCACCGTCAGTTCTTGGGCATGCCGTGATGCCTCACAGCCATGGCCGAGCAGCAAGCGTAAATACAAGCTGGCGATGGTAAAGGTTTTGCCGGTACCGGCCGAGGCTTCAATCAAGCGCGCCCCGTGCAACGGAAAGGTCATCGGCTGTAGTGTATTGGCAACGTTCACGTTATCCATGGCGTGTCTTTCCAATGAAGGATCCCACGGGGCCGATCATGCGGCATCCCGAAGGATCATATTGATCATCTTGTATGGCCTTCGCATCGCAAAGGCGCGTTATTGGCGTTCATCAGCAGTGATGAGGATCACATCACCTGTGTGATCAAACACTTAGTTTGAGTTTAAACACGAGCAAACACATAGCAGTCCCCGTATTGTGAGAACTTTCTCACGGTTTGCCCCTCTAGCATTGGTTAGTATCGCCGCCAGAAACGTGGTCTACCTCTGCACCGGTGGTCGTACAGCAAACACCCTACAAATAACAATGATTTGCTGACGGCCACACTACTTCTTGTTTCGCGATCCCTTCTTTCTATTCCTTTGATGCACATTCAGTATCACGCGTCATCCTCCACGACTTCGCTGCCTAATATCGCGGCTTGTAATACCCGGCCGGCCAATTGTGATGCCGCTTGCGCCAGTTCATCGTTCCACTGTGGCCATACACGCGCAATGTAAGTATCGCTACCTTCACCGGGGAACAAATAGCTGTCGTTAAAACTGTCCGCCATTTTTCCCAATGCCTTCTCTCGTGTGTCCTCGTCATCTTTCCAACCGCCATCACGGCCAATACATGCCGTAATACCCGCTTTTGCTGTTCTCGGAAAATACGCCAAAGGCTGATTCAGGCCGTCAAAATACAGTTCGATCACGTCTTGCAAATACGCGCGAGCGTGAGTGGCTTCTACCGTCTTCAGCTTAAGATGGATATCCGTGCCGATCAGGTGTGTCTCTTGTCCTTTCCCAGCCGCCGCCAAGCACAAATGATCCAGCCAAGCGGTCAGGTGATCTTGCGGACGAATTTTACCGCTGCGGTAGCGCACTAAGCCGCCCTGATAACGCTGCTTCAGCCACCCTTGTAACTGCACAACCTGCCCGTCGACGGTGAAGGTCAAATCCACCTCATGATCATCCTGAGGGTGCTGGGTGTACGGCGTAATCGTATCGACAAGTGTCAGCACTTCTGCGCGGGTAACCGCCAAATCCAACTCACCGAACGCGGCAATTGGCAAATGTCCTGCGGCTTTTTGTTCATCGGCAAACGCTTGATAAACCTTGTTATCATCGGCTTGTGTGCGGCGCGCTTCCAGCAAAAGCGTTAACAAGCTGTCACGTAACTGGTAGCTTTCTAAGCCATTGAGGACGAACGGTTCATCGTCTTCCATCACCCCTTGTGGCGGCTCAAAGAAGACTTTCAAGCGACGGTTAAAGAAATAGCGTACCGGCAAACGCCAGAAACGTTGCAATTCCGCTAATTCCAGCACACGTACCGGCCCCTCATCTTGCGTATCGGCTGGCAACGCGCTGATCTGGAACGCCTGGCTGGCGTGACCACTGCGACTGGCCGCGGGAAGCCATTCGGCCGCAAAACTGGCCTCTTCGCCCATGAAGGCGTTCGGGCTAAACGGTACCAACGGGTGATGATGGATCAACTGCGCTTTGATGTTGTCGCCTGACTGATCGACAGGCAAGGCTTCATCACCTTCTCGGCAATAGCCCTGCTGACAATATTCCACCAGCTCACTGACCAAGACCGACGGCACGCGCTCGGCGTTATCCTGAATTGATCGTCCAACAAAGCTGATGTACAGAATTTCTTGTGCCGATTGAATCGCTTCCAAGAACAGGTAGCGGTCATCATCACGACGAGAACGGTCGCCGGCGCGGGTACGGCCGTTCATTAAATCGAACCCTTCCGGTGCAATATTGCGCGGGTAAGCCCCATCGTTCATCCCCAGCAAACACACCACACGGAACGGGATAGAACGCATCGGCATCAAGGTACAGAAGTTCACCTGCCCCGCGAGAAAACGTTGACTGACACGCTCGCCGGACAGTTTGTCTTTCAGGTACTGATTCAAGACCGCCGGGGTGATCTCAGCATGAAAACCGGCATCCGCCAGTTGTTCTTGCAGACGGTGCAGCAAATCGCGGATCGATTTGAGCACCAATTCGCCTTCCAGCTCAACCTGTAAGAAGTCATCCAACAGCGTCGTCAGCTGCGCGGTCCATTCTGTGACCGAATGTGGCTCGGCAAGCACCTCACGGTATGCCACTAGCCGATCAATAAAGCCGGCTAACTGACCGGCCAACTCGGCATCCAGCCCCTGCACCTGATCGTAGGCTGAGATCCCTTCAAACAAACCGGCATCATGCGGCATGGCATAGCCCAGCAACATACGCTGAATCCCAAACAACCAGGTGTTTTGTTGTTGCTCCGGCAGATCAAACTGACTGGCCGTACGTTCATCCAAGCCCCAACGCACACCGGCGTCTTCAATCCAACGTTTAACTTTTTCAAAGCTGTCACTGTCAAAGCCGAACTTACGCATCACCGCGGGCACTTCCAGCAGTTCCAGCAACTCCGAGGCGTGACAGCGGCTTTCCGGTAACGCCAGCAAACGCAAAAACGCCAACAGGATCGGGTTTTCTTGCTCGGCGGTACGGTCAGAAATCGAGAAGGGGATATAACGTTGACCCGGCGCATTACCAAACACGGCCTGAATCGCCGGACTGTAGGCGTTAATGTCTGCCACCATCACGATCACATCGCGCGGTTTCAAACTGGCATCGGCTTCAAACATCGCCAATAGCTTGTCGTGCAGCACTTCCACTTCACGCATCGGACTGTGACAGGCATGTACCGAGAGCGAGCGGTCATCATGGGCGATCGGGAATTTATGCTGGCTGTTATCGAGGATCGCGTCATTTTGGCGATCCGCTAAATTCAGAATATCGGCTTGAATCGCATGCAATAAAGAATCCGGCTCAATATCCACGAAACCGGCGTCCACTTCGTTGACCTGCATGTCCGACAACAAGTACAAGTTGTCACGCCCCAACTTGCCCATCGAGGCTAATAGGCTATTGCCCACCACGTGATTATGCATATCGGCATCGTAATGGCTTTCATCCATGTCTTTGAGCTGGGCGATGTAACCACCGTCTGCCGCCTCACGGTGTAAGGTGTCGTTTTCCAAGTTTCCATGATCAAAAGTACCGTTGTCCAAGGTACGTAGACGGATCCGCTGCTTGGCCGCCAAACGAGCCAAATGTTTACGGTCGCGAATATCGCCCCAGTAGTAGCGGCATGGGTTGGTAAACATCAAATGGACATCAATGTGCTGCCCCATCGCGGCCAACGCATCCAGATATCGGGGCGGCAGCGAGGAGATACCAAACACAAACAAACGCTTAGGTAAATTGGCCGGTAACGTGCCCGTTTCGGCATAATTATTGAGGGTGTCGATGAAATGTTCGTACAGGTTGGCACGGTGATACGGCGATTGCCCCAACGCCAACGTGTGATCATACAAGGCTTGCCATAGCACTGGCTGCCACGGGTGTTCGTCACCCAATTCCTCAACGGTTTCACCGGCTTCCCACTGCTGGATCCACTCTGGACGATACACCAAGTACTGGTCAAAAATATCGGCAATTTTTTCCGCTAACTGATACAGCTTGAGATCATCGCGGTCATCTTCAAGGTAACGCTTGAGTGGCTCAAAGATGTCTTGATCTAACTGCGTCGGCAGCACCTGCATCAATTTCCATGTCATGGATTCTTTGTTAAACGCACTGCGCTCAGGCACATCGCTGAGCACGTCAGTAAACATGGTCCAGATAAAAGTCGCTGGCAGGGGAAAAGTGAGGTTCGCCGCCACGCCAAACGACTTCGCCAATTCCATTTTTAGCCACTGGGACATACCCGGACTCTGCACCAGGATCTGCTCGTGCTCAAAAGGATTCGCCAACGGTTCAAGGCGGATCAGCTCCACAAGGAGAGATTTTAACAGATCCAGTTGGTTGGAATGATAGACAGTAAACACGCAAGTGCCTCAGCAGCGGGGGAAAGTCTTATGATTCTCGCCTATCTCCCGACCACCTGCAAATGCAATCTCGCTCGCATATTTACCACTGTGCGGTTGCGCTGTTTTCATAGGTAAAACGGAGAAGGCATAGACAAAAAACGCATGAAAAACACCCATGATATACGCCAAATACAATAGATAAAAAAACGGGCTCTCTAAGAGAGCCCGTTCGGGAACCGTTCAAAAAGGAGTCTGGATATCCGGCGCGGCTATACGTACTTATACGTGTGCAGAAGGTGATAACACGGCACGGCAAGCACGAGACACCGGACGGTAGAAGGCCAAATAGCGCACTGCAACATACCCGACCACTGCTGTCGCCACATACAACTCAAGGTGCGCCAACATCGACACTTGGTGGATGTACTCCGCAGCATAACCTTGCGCGCCCATCCATGCCGCCACTTTAAACAGCGCCGTCGCACCAATCACCATAGGGAAGGTGAAGGCCGCGTAGCCCGGACTGAAGGTCAAACGAAGCAAGCGGAAGAAAGCCACATAAATCACGAACGTCATCAGTACCGCAATCCCCGCCAACAGTGCAATCACAACCGGCGATGGCGTGGTGGTAACAGTGAGGTAACCGGCCAATGACAAGCTGGCTGGAGCCGCCATGATAGCAATCGTTGGCTTGGCAGCATCCGGAATTTCATGGCTGAAAATCAAACGGTAAATCATCACCGGCAGCATCACCGCGTAAATTCCCATACCAAACAGTTGTAGTGCTTCGGCTAACGGACGCAATGCGCCCCCTGGGAACGCCACATCCGCCACGATGATACCAATCGGAGGAACAAACCAGCTCGGTACCATATGGTGTAATTCAAAATCACGGGCGCGGTGGTAAGCAAATAGCCCCAAAAAGATCAGGTGCAACGCCACAGCAAACAGCCATAGGGCTTGCCCTGCAACAGGGAAGTAAAGGCCAAGTGCTTTTGACACGACCATCGTCGCCATGGCAAAGGTGGGCACCACACTGCCAACAACGGGGTGGCTTAAGTCATTCCACAAGGATTGCGGGTGGCAAAGAAACTTCACCAACAACACCATCAATAAGACGCTGGCGATCACCGCCCCCGTTAACTGCCCCATTCCGTGCAGATCCGCGGCATTTTCCCAACACCAGCCCAGGCTGGCAATGCCCAGTGCTAACCCCGCCATTGGCGTAGGGGCACCCAAAACTTTGTTCTTTGCTGCTCGGATCATATTACGACTCCAACCCCGGCTGCCTTTGCATGCCGTCGCTGTTAAATACCAATAGCGCAAGTTTACCTAGATTGCAGGATTTAGGATAATTGAATATATTGAAAGGTAAGTTAAGTATTGCTGAACAAGATCACCTTATGAATATCGCGCTGCGCCAACTCAATGTGTTTGTCACTGTGGCTCAAGAACTTACGATCACGGCAGCCGCCGAAAAGCTGTTTCTCTCCAAGCCCGCCGTCAGCATGGCGCTGTCTGAGCTGGAGAAACAATTGGGCCATAAATTGTTTGATCGCAACAACAACCGCCTGATCATCAATGAACAAGGCAAACGCTTATTACCGCTGGCCGATGAGCTTCTGGCGCGCAGTCAGGACATTGAGCAACTGTTCAGCCAAGAAGGCCCCATCACCGGCAAATTAAAAATCGGCTCCAGTGACACGGTCGGCAATCAGGTTACGCCTTTTCTGCTGCGTGATTTTCGAGAGTCATCTGGCCACCGCGATCAGTCCCTGTATATCGCCAATACCGCGCAGATCTGCCATATGTTGGCGGAATTTGAATTGGACATCGGCTTAGTCGAAGGAAAAGTGCAGGAAGGGAATCTGGCCGTTCAGCCATGGCTGAGTGATGAAATGGTCATTGCTTGCCATCCGGATCATCCGTTGGCAACCCTCCCCCACTTACGCTTACAAGATTTAGAAAACAGCCAGTGGATCTTACGCGAGCCGGGCTCGGGCACGCGGGAGTTTTTCTTGCAAAAACTGGCCCCGCGTCTGGCACACTGGCAACAGGCGTTTGAACTCAACAACACGGAAGCCATCATTAACTGCACGGCAGCCAACTTAGGGATCACCTGCCTGTCGCGGCGGGCAGTAGAACATGCGGTGAAAGATCAGCGCGTGGTCATCCTGAGCGCTCCCCTCGACATGCACCGCCAATACTGGCTGCTCTACCACAAAGAGAAGTATCAGAGCCCGCTACTGAAGCTGTTTATCGCCTTTTGTCAGCAATGGCAGGACACCGTGTCCTGCCCGGATGAAACCTCAGATCCCAAACAATGATGACTGGCGCGAGTTAAATGCGTGAATTAAACAAAAGTTAAACGCGGTTATCCCCACAACTGAATGCAATGATCTGGCTGATCTGACACAAGGGACGGCCAGATTCTTCCTGCCACGCATTGAACGCGGCTTGTGTGGCGTTGAGGGATTTTTGCGTATCGCGACCACCGTCGATGATCCCGCATTGGCGTAGATAGCTTTCGGTGTCTTGACTCAAAATGAAGGTGTCTTTCCCCATCACGCGCAACGTATAAGGGCCGGTGTTACCGCCCAGACGGGCACCGTGTTTTTTCAGATAACGCCACAGGCCAATGATATCACTCGAGGGCCAATCCGCCACAAAGCGAGCAAACGAACCATGCTGACGCGCCGCATCATGGATCATCTGCGCATTGGCCGGAATCGTCATCACTTTGGCGAGATGGCGAATAATGCTCGGATCCGTGGCTTTGCGTTCCCACATATCATCCGGGATCAACAGCATCTTCTCGATATCAAAACCAAAAAAGGCATGTTCAAAGTTCGGCCACTTGTTGCGTACCACTTGCCAGCTGATCCCCGACTGGAACACCTTCTGACTGAACGCGGCCAGCCAGCGGTCATCCCCGATCGCGGCTAATTGTTCGCGCGACAGCGGTGACACCAACATCGCTTCCAACGCCGCTTCGCCCCCTTTCCGGTCAGCGGCACGGGTATAAATTTGTGCAAATCTTTCTCTTGCCATCACATTAACACGCTTATCACTGGACATAGCCTGTTATGCTACTGTATAAACAGCCAGTTAATCAATTTCGGAGAGGGTGACCATGGCTGTTATCGTCAAATATGTGGTTGAGCGCAACGGAGAAGAAAAGATGACTTTCACCTCTAAGTCCGAAGCCGACGCCTACGACAAAATGCTGGATATGGCTGACGAGCTGTTCGTTTTACTGGAAGAGAGCGATCTGTTCGAAGATGAAGCCAAGCGTGAAGAGCTGTCTATGTTCCTTGCGCAAAATCGCGAAGAAGTGCTAGTGGCACTGGGTGCGAAAAAAGCACCAAAGAAAAAAGCAACGAAACCGACCGCTGTCGCAGAAGATGCTGACGACATCGAAGAAGAAGATGACGCGGCATAATCTGCCCATCACTTCACGGTAGATAATGAACCTCCTGCGGGAGGTTTTTTTGTGCCTATTCTCCCCACAAACGTTTGTATCCCGTGACATTGACGGCCATTAAAACACTCTAATCATCCACCTGTGCATATCATGTATAGACATTTATTTTGCATTCCCACTCTATCCTCACCATGGAAAATTGAGATCACTCGCATTACGCGACACCGTTACATCCCTACACAAATATAACATTAAATCACTTTGCGCAACCCTCTCTATTTAGAGTACTTTTTGACCAGAGGAACACGTTGAAAGTAGTTGTATCAATAAGAAGGGAGCGACGATGAAGAAGGGACTGGTCATACTGATATCTGCCTTAACACTCGCAGGTTGCGGCGGAGGTGGTGGTGGCGATGGTGATGGTGATGGTAAAAATCTGCATGTCTATTTAAAAGAAAAATCCGTCGATGTCGTCGGTGACAGCATGAGTGCCACCTTTGCTGGCGTCAAATTTGATTCAAACGGTACCACTAATGAAAATGTCTATATCGGTATCTTGGAGCCTAATGGTCGTTTGTTAGAAGCGGGCGATATCTACTTCACCTCTGACACTGGGGGAGAAGCGGTTTTCCAATTTCATCCTGGCTATAAGATCGGTGAAGGCACAACGGAAAGTGAAATCCTGATTGCTGTCTGCTATGACCAAAACTGTAATCGCCAAGCCAGCGGCTCTCCCCTCACGGTATCGGCACGCTACAGTGTCGAACTGGAACGCCTGACCCTCACGGATGCGCAAAACCGTATCAGCAAACACGCTGTCGTGAATGATAAGCATGTCGACAATCCACTGATCACCCAATCACTGGCCTTCACCGGTAGCAACTCGGCATTGTTAAACGCCAACGTTGATATTCAGGGCGACATTGTGACGCATACCCTCATTGACGATCTGTACTATGACGGCACACAAAGCACGTTCACCCTGACTTCTGACTTAATGCTGCCAAGCGCACTGGGTGCGGGTACCCACACGGATACGATTACCGTTTCTTCCTGCTACGATGAAGCATGTGATTACCCGGTACAAGGCAGCCCCATTACCATTCCGGTGAGCTACCAAATCACCACCGGCATATCAGATCCTGCGCCTGCATTGGCTGTGGGCAACGCTCACCCCTTCAACCACAATGTGGTGGATGCGGAATACATCCCTGCGCTGGATGTTATCGTGATGGCCTCCTCTCAGCCGTCCAACGCAGCGTATATCTATGATATTGCCAATGGCACCACCTCAACGTTCCCATTACCGACTGACCCTTATGATGTCGCGGTTGATCATTTCGCGACACAAGGCCGTGTCGCCATTGGGCAGGCTGGTCACATCACGGTTATTGACTATGATCCTGACCATCCGGCAAGCTCACCGACCCTCCATCATACAAGCAGCAGAGAAGCGAATGATGTACTGGTCAAACGCGATCTTGTGTACCAAACCTCAACGTATGACTGGGGGATGAATGCCTTTAACACGACGACTCAGACAGAGTCGACCATCAATAATAACTTGCGGAAAATTAGCAAGATGGCCTTCCACCCAAGTGGCCGTCATATGTTTACCACTACAACCGCGTTTTCCCCACAGGATATTCGTCGTCTGACGCTGGATGCAAACAGAAGTCCGGGTAACGAGCAGGATTCCCAGTACCACGGCGATCATCCAATGGGGGATAACTTCTGGCTCTCACCAGACGGCAATCAGATTTACACCTCTCGAGGCAGTATTTTTGACGCCTCTATCAGCAACCAAGAAGTGCTAACGTTCACGGGGTCTCTTCCCCTGGCTCAATATGAAGAATATGGCCATCCATGGGATGCGGACATCATTGCGATGAGTGAATACCGTGATCAGCTCGTTGTGGCAGACGATAGCCCCGTAGGTACCGTCCGCATACTGGATAAATCGTCATTGATCCCGCTACAGAGCTACCCCAAAACTCAGGTAACAATGAATGAGAGGGAATACGATGAAAAAGCCATTGCCGCTATGTTTACCGACGAAGGGCATCTGTTCGTGATAAAACAAGGGGGTGACTATGAGAATAAACGTGCCCGTTTGATCCGCCTCGACTAATCACCCCGATCCACCCTATTTAACAACCATCCCCGTGGTACCACACCACGGGGCGTTCACTTTACCTTTCATCCTACCTGTAGAAATCACCTCCCCATGGGCAAAAATAGAATAATCCGCCCTATTTTCTTTTGCCCCTTCAAACTCCACGCAACTCTCTTTATGATGGGATCATGACGCATTGCAATGCGTGCCTGCCGTTTAGGCAACGCCTTATGATTTAACATGGAGAAAAACAATAATGGCCAGCTTTTCACTTGCCCTGGGTACCGCGACCAAAAACCGCGACAACAAAATCATCGAAGCTTTCTTCCCAACACCGATTCTGAATCCATCAGATGCGCTTGTGAACGCCATTGCTGCTGTTGTTGAATACAAAGAAGGTAACCAAGCACTAGAAATCACTGCTGCGCAGTGTGCCGATTTGGCTGCAGCATTCCGTGCAGCAGACGAAGAAAAAAGCGCACAATTTGCCGAGAAAGCAGCACAGTCTTCACAGCCATTGGTGGTGGTGATTCTGGCGACTGACGAAGCACCAGCATCTGTTGCTGAAGGCTTCCTAAAGCTACAACTGATCTCTCACCGTCTTGTTCAACCACACGGTGTAGTACTGGATGGCATCTTCGGTCTGCTGCACAACATCGCGTGGACGAACCAAGGCGCTATCGACCTGCCTGAGCTTGCCGATCGCCAGATCGAAGCACGCCTAAACGGCGAAACGCTGACCGTTGACTGTGTCGATAAATTCCCGAAAATGGTGGACTACATTGTCCCTACCGGCGTACGTATTGCTGATACCTCACGTGTACGTCTGGGCGCACACGTAGGCGAAGGCACCACTGTTATGCACGAAGGCTTCATCAACTTCAACGCGGGTACCGCTGGCGTGAGCATGGTTGAAGGCCGTATCTCTGCGGGTGTTGTGGTGGGTAATGGCTCTGATATCGGTGGTGGTGCGTCTATCATGGGTACGCTGTCTGGTGGCGGTAAAGTCGTGGTATCTATCGGTGAAAACAGCCTGTTGGGCGCAAACGCCGGTCTTGGCTTCCCAATGGGTGACCGCTGTACGATTGAATCCGGTCTGTATGTGACAGCAGGCTCTAAGGTGCGCCTACTGGATAACAACGGTCAGGAAGCGGGCTTTGCGAAAGCACGTGACTTGGCGGGTAAGCCGGATCTGCTCTTCCGTCGCAACTCAATGACAGGCGTGATTGAATGTCTGACGAACAAAGCGGCCGTTGAGCTAAACAGCGAACTGCACAGCAATAACTAATACTGCGCGTCAAATAACCTAACGCAAAAGGCTGCCTTCACTGGGCAGCCTTTTCTTTTGTTCTTTCTTTACGCTATCAGTAACCGCGTTCAACTAATCCATACTGGGAGGGTGAATCCTCACACTCATCGGGATACGCCGGATTGATCCGCACCGTGACATCACGCTTGCCTTTGCAGTATTCAAACCGCCCCTGCAAATACCCTGCCCGGTACTCTTCATAATCAATGTCGCCCCATGCTCCCTGCTTTAGCAAGTCCTTTTGATTTAATTCCCGATACCCTTGTTCACCATGGTAGCTCCCCAGCTTTTCCCATTCTTTTTCTGCCGCTAACTGGGTTTCATAGGGGCTGGTACAAGCGGCAAGCAAACCGACCCATCCCATGATAATACCGACGATGAACACGTGCTTAACCC
Organism: Photobacterium japonica; assembly: GCF_050337005.1. NCBI lineage: Bacteria > Pseudomonadati > Pseudomonadota > Gammaproteobacteria > Vibrionales > Vibrionaceae > Photobacterium > Photobacterium japonica. The sequence continues at coordinate 27,856 of NZ_JAKJSN010000061.1, forward strand.
ACTTAGCCATTGCGTTTCCTCCACAGAAGATATGGCTTAAGTATGGGATTATCCGTTCAAGGTCGCCACCGCACGTCGTCCACTTTCACTGTGTGTGCCAAGGTATGCCAATAAAACACCTATCCCAGCACCGATCACCATCACTCCACCTAAGTGCCACGCTTGGCTGATCCCCATCTTCAACAAAACGTTACTGAGTAAAGAGGCAAACACCATTTGGCACGCCCCCGACAATGCCGCCACCGTGCCGGCTTTATCACTGTAAGGCACCAGCAATAACGACTGCGCACACGGAAACGCGATCCCGTTCGCCATCGCTAATAAAAAATGCCCGGCACTCATCCAAATAGGCTCGAGCGGTGCGGCAATCAACACGGCACCCGCCACAAAATGCAGCAGTGGCGCCAACATCAACATCCGCTGCGTGCCTAACCGAGGACGCAACCGCTGACAAATCAGGCCACCACACAACAAGCCACAAGCGGGCACCATGGCCCACAGCGCGTATTGCTCGGAAGACAGACCGATTTGTACCTGCATGATGAAGGGCATCAAGGAAATGGAGAGCACGACCAAGGCGAAATTGATCCAGCCAATACCGGCAAACGACAAGAAATGGCTTTCCTGCATCAGCGTGATATAGCTTTTCATTAACTGGCCCACGGAGCGTGGGCGCGACGTGGTGGATAAGGTCTCTTTAAATAACAGCAGCAACACCAACCACACCATGACGATGTAACCCAGCAACAGCATAAAGACCGCTAACCAACCGGCGTAGTGATTCACAAAGCCGCCAATTACCGGAGCGACAATCGGCGTAAAAGCCGCCACAATGGCCACCCACGTCATCGCTTTCACCAGATCATGGCTTTGGTAACTGTCACGGATCGATGCCCGAGCTAACACGGCCACACTGCCCGCGCCAATCCCTTGAACCACCCGCCCGATCAATAACCAGGTAAAAGTATCAGCCTTTGTGACGGCAAGGACTAATCCCGCCGCCGCGATCAGCAACCCGACCAGCAACACCGGACGACGACCAAACACATCCGATAAGGGGCCATAGACCAGTTGTGAGGGGCCAAACCCCAATAAATAACCAGAAACCAGCAGTTGGACTTGCTCGGTAGTGAGGTGGAGATCAGCAGCAATCCACGGCAGGGAAGGAAACACTAAGCCGAGGCTCAATTGCCCGATACTGACAATCAAACACGCTAATAAAAGGGGTTTCCAGTTAAACGCCGCCATTCTTCATCCTTATTATGCTTGTTATACCCAAGTTACCTCAATGTGCGGGATTCAGAGTGTTATCAGCGCAACCAATTCAAGGAAGATACCTGCAGGAATGGCATCCCCCTTTCAAAGGTATTTGACACAGAAGTGATTGCGCTGAACCACTCCCGAAGGGCGAGTTCTCTAGGCATCTCCTCTGCGTTATAGCTTTTTGACGTAGAACGACTATGTCTACAAATCTACGCCTTGATGAGATGCCTAGATATTCTCGCTGAAACACGCATATTGAAGTAGCTTGGGTATATATTATGCATGTTATTAGGAACAAGAATTAGCAGCGCGGTATCACTATATTACGTCCTAGCAGGACGCAATATCAGACGGATTTTGTCAGGGTGTAAGTGAAGGGATTGGTGAAGGAGAATTTGCTGCCTGCCGTCGACACTTGTCCTTTTTTCATGGCGATCAACACTTCTTTTTGCACTTTGACCAACGCAAAGAAGCGTACAACCATAAACACAATAAACACCGGCATCAGCAGTTGTGAGACAGGAGCCGATTGCAGCACCAAATCATTCAACAACCACACGGCGATCATGCCCAGCATGATATACAACGAATGGGGTTTTAAGACAATACGAATATCTTGGGCTGTTTCCGTACGTTCAAAGAAAAAGGTCATGAGTCATCCTCGTTTTTATTTTCTTCACCCTCTCACACCACAGACAGCGTGACAAGTACGGCACAGTAGAATTCATGCCCGTATTGTAAAGTGATATGTCAGAGGGTTCGGTGAAGGCAAAATCCGCCGGACTTTTAGCGGAAAGCTCTCTCTTCGATTGAATAAATAACAAAACATACAGACGTAAAAAAGCCCAAGTCTTTCGATTTGGGCTTAATATAAATGGTGGAGCGGATGGGACTCAACGCGCACGGCCAGTCGGGGCTGGCCATCCAGCTGCGACCTAGAGACCGAAGGACTCTTTGGAAGCAGTATATAGCAAAAAACCCTGTCGTTACCGACAGGGTTTCTTAATAAGTGGCGGAGCGGACGGGACTCGAACCCGCGACCCCCGGCGTGACAGGCCGGTATTCTAACCAACTGAACTACCGCTCCACACGGAGATAAAACTTTCGTTTTATCCGATACCTGTCGTTCAGAACAAATATCTTAAATTTGAAGCCTGGCGATGTCCTACTCTCACATGGGGAGACCCCACACTACCATCGGCGCTGTTACGTTTCACTACTGAGTTCGGCATGGGATCAGGTGGGTCCATAACGCTATGGTCGCCAAGCAAATTCGTTTTATTTACCGCCTCAGGGCCGTAAATAGCAATCTGGAAAAGTTAACTAGTTTTGTTC